>JABSRK010000174.1:0-2896 GCA_013213915.1 Planctomycetota bacterium | reverse complement strand
AGGTCGCAAGACCTTCAATGCGACGAAGCGGTCATTCTCCAAGTCGTGCGCCTCGAAGACGATCCCCATGCCCCCGGATCCGATCTTGCGAATCAGCCGATAGCCGGGAAACGCCAGCGCCCCGAGCGCCCGGCTGCGCCCTCGCTTGCGCACCTCGGTATCGCAACGCGGGCACCGATCCTCGCGAGCAGAGAACAGATGCCCGCAGTGCAGACACGGGTGAACGAGTTCCTCTGTGGGTTCATCGTCGCGGACCGACTCGACGTGCATCTCGGCGGCCGCCGCCACGAGAACGTCCCCTTCTTCCACCGACGCCTCCCCGTTGACGGAGACGCCGTTCAACAAGGTCCCATTACGCGAGCCCAGATCCTCGACGAAGCACCTCCCGTCTCTCAGGGTGAGCCGGCAATGGAATCTAGAGAGGCCCTTCGCATCCGGCAGCGACAGGTCGCTCTTCTTGCTGCGTCCGACAACGACCGTCGTTCCACGAAACGTCCGGTGGACATCGCCATCATCGGTTTGCAATCGGAGGCGGATCATGGAGGTCGCGAGACTCCGGGGCCAGATTAGATCGGGCTACCTCATGTTAGAGGGTCCGCCGGTCCGACCCCAAGCCCATCGCCTCGTTCAGTGTCTACCATCCTGACGCCCGACCGCCGTTTCGGGGATCGGACGAAGACGTCATCCGCTTGCGACGCGCGTCCCAGAGGATGCCGTGGGCGTCGCCCATCCAGCCCCATCGGGCTCGAAAGACCTGCCCGCGCTTCTCCAAGGCACGCTTGACGTCGGGGTTGATGCCAAACGGTTCATGGGCGATCCGGTCCGGCAGCCACTGGTGGTGGATACGCGGCGAGGCGATCGCCTGGGCGATGTTCATCTTGTGATCGATGACGTTCATCACGCACTGGAGCACGGTGTTGATGATGGTCGGACCCCCCCGGGGACCCGACGACCATGATGACGCGGCCGTTCTTCTTCACGAGGGTCGGTGTCATCGACGAGAGCGGGACGTTTCACACCGCTGAGTGTAAGCCGAGGGAAAAAGCGAGGGGAGCACTCAAGAGTGCTCCCCTCGCGAAAACGGGACTCTCAGGGAGTCAAGTGAAGCGTTGCGTTGCAATTCCCCCTCGGAGGATCTCGGCTGCCCGAGATCTTCCACCGACCAGGGTTCTCACCGACCCGAAGGCCTCCCTGACCGGACCTCTTTCCCTATCTGCACCTGATATCGGCGCGGGCGGAGACCTTTCTTGAGAGGGAGGTCGCAAAAACCGGCGGGGGCGGGCGGGTTCATGCAAAACGAGCACGGAATGCACCTATAAAGAACGAGACGAAGCCGACCGTCGGCTTCGTCTCGCCCTGCCCGCAGCGTCCCGACCACTTGGCCGGGACCTTTCATAGGGGAGGATCGGAGGGGTTCCGGAGCTTGCAAAGATTCCCCCAGAGCGGGGAAATCTCAGAAACAGGGGGTGCCGAGGTTGTCGAAGCACACCGGATTGGTGGTCGCCTCGACCACGTTGCCAGGCCCGAGCACCATGGCGCAGCAGTAGAACTCGACGAGCCCTCCCGGCAGCGACGCGAACCCCGTGAGGTCGATGGCGGCGACGCCAAGCCCCGCCCCATCCAGCACGCCGAAGGGCATATTGATGAGCTGCCCCTGGATCACCGGGTTCACCAGCATCGCGTACGCGAGGCCATCGTCGAAAACGGCGAGGTTGTAGTACGGCGCAGACACCCCATCCGGACCAAGCGCCACAGGCCGCACGCCGCTGAGTGACGCGAGCAGTACGAAGGTCTGGCCCGGGCGCCCCGGCGCCGAGATCCCCATGGGGATGAAATTCCCCATCGCACCGACCTCGTACAGCATGGGCGGAAAGTCCGTCCCATCGAGCAGGTCGGTCCCACGACGCACCTCGGTATGGGACGGGATGCCGTCGCCATCGACGTCGGACTCGGGAACGGTCTTGCTGCTCCACTCAAGGCCGAGGGGATCGCCCCGGGAGTGCGTTGCAAACGGTGTCGACAGAGAGGTGAGAACGGTCCCGCCGAACCCGTAGCAGGTGATGGTGCTGGTCGTGGTTTCCTCGATCCAGAGACGCCCACGCTGCGCGGGAATGAGCGCTCCGTAGGCAACACCGGAGACCGGGAACTGGTCGGTGATCAGGCCGGTCTTCACGTCGAAGCGGTACACCTGACGGCTCTGGCCCAACATGAACGCCGACGTGTCGCCGTCAGCCACCGCCCGGATCACGGGCTCGGGAAGAGCCACGGGCAGTTCGCTGTTCCCGGCGGCGTCGAAGATCGCCGCCACCACCTGTCCCTGGAAAGTCACCAACACGCCACCGTTGGGGAGCAGGACCAGGCAATTCAGCGTCGCGTTGCTGGTGATCGGGGTGATCGTCTGCATTGTTCCGTGCTGGATGCGCGAGATGGTCCCGGACACGCGGTTCAGGGTCCAAAGGGTCTCGTCGTGACCAGCCACCATCTCGACCGCGTTGATGCCGACCGTGACAGCAGTGGCCACTCCCCCGCCGGGCGTGAGAATCTCGACAGTGCTCCGATGGAGCGGATGCGGGTTGATCAGCACGGCGAGATCGCCGGTGCTGGTCTGGGCAATGGCGCGCGCTCCAGGCTTGGGAACGATGCTCGTGGCGCCGACGCCGGCGGCATAGCTACGTACCGCGCCGGTAGGTACGCCAAGACCGTTCCAGTAGGCATCGTCGCAAACCCAAACCCGATGAAGAAACAGGTCCTTCAAGACACCGCCGCTCCCGAGCGCCGGCCCCGGGTACGCCGCAACAAGGGTGCCGTCCCGGTCGCACTCGAAGACGCGTCCGGGTCCCGCACCGGCCGCCTGGACGAGCCAGAGTCGGTCGTCGAACTGACCGCTGGCGAGCGG
>JABSRK010000173.1:5942-7827 GCA_013213915.1 Planctomycetota bacterium | reverse complement strand
GTGCCGGGCGGCGGGACGTGCCCGGACGTGTCGTCGGACGCGTCCGCAGATTCCCCCCATATCCGCCAGTGGTAGGGCGGGGTCTCCGCCGGGTTCGCGGCGATGAACTTGGCGAAGTCGCCCTCGGTGACCTCGAAGCGATCGATGCGAAACCGCGCGACATCCGCCCCCTTGAACCCAGACGGCGCCGGAATGGCGCCTCCGTCAAGCACGACCATGCCTTCCGGCTCGAAGGCGGGCAACCGGATGGGCCCCGGGGGCTGGACCGCACGCCAGGTCAGCAGCGCCCAGACGAACAGGAGGATTCCCAACGCCACACGCCGGCCCCACCTGCCCGGTCGGCGACCCGGTATCGCCGACGGGGAAGGGGAACCGCCTGTGCTCATCAGCGCCCCTCTGGCGCTCCCGCCTTGAGCAGGACGATCTCCACGCGACGGTTCTTCGCCATGTTGCTCGGCGTGTCATTCGCCGCGACGGGCCGGTGCTTGCCGTACCCCGCGAACGAGACGCGGGTCGGACTCAGGCCGCCGCCACTGACGAGGAAGTGAGCGACCTCGAGCGCACGGATGCCGCTGAGTTGGAGATTCCCCAGGGGGTACTGACCCCGCGTGACACGGATCGGTTGGCTATCCGTATGCCCCTCAACACGGAGGTTCCCTCCGGTTGCGTTGAGCTTGGCGGCAAGCTGCTTCAGCAATGTGCGCCCGGCCTCACGGAGCTTGCCCTTGCCCGGCGCGAACAGAAGCGTTTCCTGCACCTCGATGGCGACGCCCTCCGCATGCGCCTTGGTGACGATCCCACCCCCGAGACTGGACAACTCCCTCTCGAGCTTCTCGAGCTGGCTCTCGACGCCGCGAACGGTGTCAGCCGAAGCCACCTTCTGCTTCAGCGCCGCGTTCTCCGCCTCGAGCGTTCGCTTCGCGGTCTCGAGAACCCCGGTGCGCGTCATGAGGTCCTCGTTCTTCTTCTGGAGCTCACGGATGACGAGGTCCTGATTGTCGATCTCTCGACGCACGTCCTCCTTGGTCTCCTGGTTGGCGCAGGCGGACAATAGGAGCCCGGCGGCGACCACGGCCGGTATGCACTGCTTCATGGTTCCCTCCCAGAGAACACCCCGCGCCGCGGCGCGAGAAAGAACGAACCCGGGAGGGCCAATCCATTGGCTCTCCCGGGCGGTATACGTCCGCCAACGAGCCCGCCCAGCCCGTCGCGCGGCGACACGACCCGACGGCTCGCTACTCGCCCGTCGCTTCTATGCCGCCGAAAGTCTGGCCGGCCCAACTCGAAATGCCGCCGGTCGGGCTCGATACCCGGTCCTTGGCAATATCCCACCAGACGAACATGCCGAAGGCGCTGACCACGAAGGTGATCACCAGGATGGCCGCAACGCCCACGCCGATGCCCACCGCCTCCTGCTCCATCGCCGACACACGCATCCGCGTCGAGCGGCCCGTCGTCCGCCGCACTGTCGATGTGGTCGAGCGACCCCCAGTTGATTTACGGACGGACGTCACCGCGGTCTTGGGCGCCGGCGCAGAGGCGGCCAGCGGAGCCGTCGTCATGCCGGTGTCGTCTCCAACGAAGGTATCCTCGCTGGAGATCTGAGCGGTCGCCATTCCCTCCTCGTCAACGTCGAGATCGTCGGCCTCGTCGAAGAGCAGATCGTCGGTGAGGGTATCCGAAGATTCCTCGGTGTATTGAATGGTCTTGCCCGTGTCCTGCTTGAGGCGCTCGATCTCCTCCTTGCGAAACTTCATGGTGTTGTTTTCACCACGGATCGCACGGATCTCTCCCTCGGACACGAGGCGCTTGAGTTGATCCTCGCTCAGCTTCAGTTCGTTGAGGGCACTTTCGAAATTGACGAATTCCTGGTCAGACACTCTCG
>JABSRK010000173.1:0-5932 GCA_013213915.1 Planctomycetota bacterium | reverse complement strand
CGGAGCCCAAGCCCCGCGTCACCAGGAGAACGAACGCCGCTCTCCCTGTCCCCGGTCCATCCTCTTCCCTTGTTCGATCAGCCTCCCTTGCCCCCGCCGATCGGCTTGACGGTCGGCCCCACCTTCGGCTTTCCAACTCCCTTACCGGGAGTGGTGCCGGGCAGCGGCTTGCTCGAACGACCGCCGCGTTTTTCCCAACTCCTCTTGAGGCTCGTGGGGAGGTACGGCAACTCGCTCCGATCGTGGTAGGTCTGGAGGTAGAAGTCGTAGGTGCAGTCGCGCGCGGCAACGAGCTCCATGTTGTTCCCCGCGCTGTCGACACGATACACGGTCAGGTGCCGCGTGCGCGAGTCGAGCAGGTAGAGCACAGACGCGCCCGAGCCGAACTGGCCGGTCACGGCAACCAACCCGTTGTCCTTGTCGCCTCCCCCGCCATCCGGAGCGGCAGCAGCGGATCCGTCCACCACAGCCCACAGGAACAGGCCGAGGAGCAGCAAGATGAGGAGGTTCTTCGGGTCGATTTGATTCATGGGACAACGTGGCCCGGGCAGCGCTCGCACGCGGACTTCCGGTACGCGCAGCAGGGCCACCCGTACAGCCCCCAAGGATAGCTGGCCGTGATTTTCCTGGCAACCCCAGCCCGGTTGGGCTGGCCTCCCTAACCTCTTCCTTGAGAGGAGGTTGAGGTGCTCTCGCCCGGCATCAGCAAGGCGTCCACCACGTCAGCTTGCGCCAGGATGCCGACAGCCCGTGCCCCCTCGATGACCTGGGCGATGGGTCGGCGGGCGTCTTGGAGCACGCGAACAGCCTCGAGCACAGGCATGGCAGGGTGCACGGACGGCAGGTCGAACACACTGTGGGAAGTCGACCATCGGTCGGGCGGGTCGGCAAAGGCGGCGTCGAGCACATTGACGTAGCCCCGGTAGCGATCGCCCTCCGCGCCATCGACGAGCAGCCGGGATCGACCGGTGCGCACTGCCGCCGCTAAGACCTCCGCGCGGGTCGCCGCCGCGCTGACACTCGCGACGTCGTCGCACGGCACCATGCGATGGCGCACGGTCACGTCGCGAAGCGCGAGCACGCGCGAGGCCATGCGCCGCTGCGTAGCGTGCAACGCCTGTGCCTCGTCCCCAGCCGTCAAGGCGTCGACGATTCCCTTTCGTGCGAGCAGGGGCTGGGACCGCGGGTCGAGGCCTGTCAGGCGCCGCTGCAATGCAGCGATGGGCGCGATCACCGGAGCCAATATCCGCGAGCACACCAGGTAGAGAGGCCACGCGCGGGCGGCGAACCCGGCCGGGAACGCCAGGGAAAGTTGCTTGGGGACGACCTCGCCGAAAATGAACAGCACGGGGACGACCCACAGGGTAGTCAGCAACTCGCGTTGGATCTCGCCCATGTCGGGTTCGGACAGGTCCTTGACGATCGCGCCACAGAACCCGGCGACAGCGTAGTTCACCGTGGTGTTCGCGACGAGAATCGCACACATGGCGCGCGCAGGGTCCCGCACGAGTCCGAGGAGGCGCGCAGCACGGCGGTCACCACACGAAGCCCGCACCTGCATACGCACACGTTCGAGCGAATAGACGGCCGTCTCCATGCCGGAGAACGTCGCGGACAAGAAGAGAGCGGCGGACGCACCTACTACCGACCACCAGATCACGTGACGCTCCCCCGTTGCGCTTCGGCCGTCCGCAGCACCCGCACGCGTACCTGCGACGGCTGGTGCTTCTCGAGCGAGACCACCTCGATCCTGACCCTACCTGCCCGGACGCTGTCGCCGACCCGCGGAAGACGGCCGAGCAACGACGTCACCAAGCCGCCGATGGTCCGGGCGCGCAACGGGTCCGGCCCTGCGTCGAGCATCCGGGCCAGAGCCCGCACAGCGAGCGTCGCGTCAACGAGCCACTGTCCCGGCTCCTCCTCCACGACGCGGACTTCTCGATCTGACTCGTCAGACAGGTCGCCCACGACGGCCTCGACGACGTCCTCGTGGGTGAGCAGTCCCTCAGTGCCGCCGTACTCATCGACCACGATCAGCATGCGGGCCCGGTCCTTCTGGAAGCGTTCAAGGAGACCGGTCAGCGCCGACGTCTCCGGTACGAACGCAATGGGCCTCACCAGTTCGGTGACCGCGTCTTGCGGACGAGCCAACACCTCCTTCGCGTCGAGGAAGCCCGTCACGCCGTCGAGCGAGCCCTCGTACACCGGCAGCTTGTTGAGCCGGTGCTCGGCGACCAGTGAGATCACCCGGTTGCGCGTGACCTCCGGCGACTCACTCGCGTCGAGATCGATCGCGACGATGTCAACACGGGGCACCATGAGATCCCTCGCCTGCATCTCGGAAAGCGCAAGCACAGCCTGCAACGCGTCGTGCTCGTCGACCTTCAGGTGCCCTTCCTCCGCTGCGAGGTCGAGGAGCGCTCGGAGCTCCTCCGGGTCGATGTCGCCCTCCTCTTGGCGGTGACCGACCAGCAAGCGTCCGACGGCATCCCCAGTGAAGCTCAGGATCAACCGGGGCACCTTGAGGGCGCGTTGCAACCACCACAGCGGCACCGCGGCAAATCGCGCGACACGTCCAGGCCATGCCACCGCGATGGTCTTGGGAGCGATCTCCCCGAACAGGACGATCAGCACAAGCACGATCACCGGCGTGGCGACGGCCGCCACCGTGGCGCCCACTTCCGCAAAACGCGACGAGACGAGGACTCCGAGGTTGAAGTAGAGGACGTTCACCACCAGGTTGCCCAGGAGGATGGTGACGAGCAGTCCCTTCCTGTCCGCCAGCAGCGCCTCCAGCGCCCGTACCGCGCTGGTGCGACCGACGCGGAGATCCCGCAGGGAGACGCTGAACACGGCGGTCTCGGCCGACGAGAAGAACGCTGAGACCGCCAGCAACGCACCCATCGCAACGATGATGGGCCACGACGTCACGAGGACATCAAGCATCGCTGACATCGTCGCTCATGAAGGGCAACCGGACGCAGACCGTCGTCCCGGTACCAGGGGCGGTTTTCAGGTCCAGAGAGCCCCCGTGCGCCTGAACGAGGCTGTGAACGGTGGCGAGACCAAGGCCGGTACCCTCCCCCGCTTCCTTGGTCGTGAAAAACATGTCGAACGCACGCTCCGCGACGTGCGGGGCCATGCCGATCCCGTCGTCCTCGATCTCGACCATGACCTGCTCGCCGTGGACGGTGGCTCGGACCATCACCTTCTCGCCCTGCTCCTCGCAAGCGTCCACGGCGTTGATGAGGAGGTTCAAGAACACCTGCCCGATCTCGTTCGACTCGCCAAGGACCTCAGGCAACGGGGACGCGAACTCACACTCGATGGTCACGCCCTTGCGGGTCGCTCGATGCTGCACCAGGTCGATGGATCGCCCGATAACCTCCTCCAGCTTGAGCGGCGTCGGCGTCATCTTGCGCGGCGATACGGCGAGGACCTTCTTGACGATCTCCCCGATACGCTCGATCCCCTCCTCCAGGATCTCGATGTACCGTCCGCGTTGGTCCGGCGTGAGGTCCTCCCGCTCGAGGCGTCGCGCGACGTTCAACATGCCACCCAACGGGTTGTTGATCTCGTGCGCGATACCCGACGCGAGCGTGCCCGTCGCGGCGAGCCTCTGACCTAGCATGAGCTCCCTGTTCTTGCGCCCGATCTCGTCCGTTGCCTCACGCACCTTGTCCTCCATCTCGTCGCGGTACTCCTCGACGAGTCCGAGCATGCGATTGAACACAGCCATCACCCGCGCGATTTCGTCTTCGCGGTCCGGCGGAAGCACGAGCCGGCGGCTGTAATCGCCGCGCCCAGCACGACGCGCGACGCGGCCGAGGTCCTCCACGGGCTCGAGAAGCCGCGTGGAGATCAATCGCCACGTGAACCCGAACAAGAAAACGAGGCCGGGAACCAGCAATAGGAGGATCAAGAGCAGCGACTCCGAGGCCGGGGCGTCCGCCAGCGACAAGATGGCCCCCGGCGGGCGGTGGAGCTGCAAGTAGTAACCACCCCAGTGCGCCCCGAGCACGGTCAACGGCCCAGCGATGCGATTGCCGCGCCAGACGACATCGTCGCGAACGAGGCTCGTCTCGACCATGTGCCCGGGCTCTCGATCGTCGCGTACATAGGGAACCACGAGATCCGAACGCACGTTGAAATAGCTGACCCTCGTCGTGTTGTCCGGCTGGTGGATGAGGACGGCACGCGCGACGTGGAGGCGCAACACCGGGTCGTCCCACAACGACATCCCCCAGAACGCTCGCCGCAATCTGAATTGTTGCTCCTGGTCCTGCACCGACATGCTGAACCGGGCCTGGATGAGCTGGGTGACCTCCCGCTCGATCCGCGCGAGCACGGACTGCAGCTCCGGATCGAGAATCTCGCGCGTCAACTGGGACCGGGATTCCCGGCTGTCGTGCATGCGAACGCGCTCCGACTCCTGGAAGATGGCGCGGGCCATGGAGTTCTCGCGCAGGACGTAGAACGCTATTGCTCCGACCAGCAACACATTCACGACGAGAAACACGAGCAGGACGCGGCTTCGTATGGACCGGGACGGAGGAATCCAGATACCCGACCAGCGCGAAGCGGGCCTGGAAGCGGGAAACCCGCCCTCGCTCGGGACCACAAGACTGCCCGGTTCAACCGGGTCGTCACTGCTTCCGCCAGGCTCCTCGGGGTGCGCGTCCACTACTTTCCGAGCATCTCCCGGATCTCGAGAAGCGGAAGGAACAGGGCGATGACGATGAAGCCCACGATCCCCGCCATGATCACGATGAGAATGGGCTCCAGGAGCGATACGAGTGCCGCCACCTTGGTATCGACTTCGGCCTCGTTGTTATCCGCGATCCGCATGAGCATGCGATCAAGTTCACCGGTCTCCTCACCCACATCCACCATGTTGACGACGATGTCGTCGAAGACCCCGGTCTCCCCCATCGGACGCGCCATGGGCTCGCCTTCTCGGACAGCCTCGCGCACTGCGTCGATGGCTTCCTTCACGACCACGTTACGGGTCGCCTCGCTGCAGATCTCCAGCGCCTGCATGAGCGGGACACCTGCGCCGGACAACGTCGCCAACGTCCGGGAGAACCGAGAGATGTACGACTTCAGCACGATCCCGCCGAAGAGCGGGCGTCGGATGTTCCGCGAGTGAAAGAAGCGCCGACCCCCGTTGGTCATGACGACGAGTTTGTAAGCGCCCCAGATCGCGACCGGGAGGAAGAGGAGCAACAGGATGTTCTCGACCATCCACCTCGAGGTGCCGATGAGCGCACGGGTCACGGCCGGCAGATCACCACCGAGCTGACGGAAGGTGTCCTCGAACTGCGGTACGACCTGCACCATGATGAACGTCAGGATGCCAAGGGCGACCACCAGGACAACGATCGGGTAGATCATGGCGCCCCGGATCTGCCGGATCAGCGCCTCGGTCTTCTCCATGAACTCGGCGAGCCGGTTGAAGATCGTCGTCAGCGCGCCCGATGTCTCCCCCGCCTTCACCATGCTCACGTACAGCTCGTCGAAGATGCCCGGGTGCTTGGCCATCGCCTCGGACAGGCTCGAGCCACTCTCGACCTCGTCAGCGATCTCGAGGGTGACTACCTTGAGGGGACCGGCGGGCATCTGCCCCTCCAGAACCCGGAGGCTGCGGACGATCGGAAGTCCCGCGTCTTGCAAGGTGGCGAGCTGGCTCGTGAAAGCCGTCTTGGCCTGGCGAGAGACCTTTCGCCGCCGTCCCTTCGGAACGCCCCCCGCGGCCGGCCGCTCGGCCGACGAGGATGTGGCTTGCGCGAGCCTCTCGCGTCGCTTCCGGAGCTTTTCGGGCATCTGAGAAGTCCTGACTGGCTCGGGAGCCTGATTATACGCGTCACCACGACGCTAGCGTCTCGCGAACGATCTCTTCCGGGGTCGTCTGGCCGTCAAACACCGCCAGGAC
>JABSRK010000172.1 GCA_013213915.1 Planctomycetota bacterium | reverse complement strand
AGCCGGCCTCCCCCAGACTGAGCAGATCTGCCACCAGCGCGGCGACCGTAGCCTGGTCGGTCAACGCGCCGATCCCTTGCTTGCGCAACTCCGCGATACGCGCCATGACCGCACCGAGGGTCGCCCTTGTCTTGCCGTCGCGCGCTTCCAACTGCGCGCTGAGGCTCGCGGCCCTCTCCTCCGCCACGCGCAACTGCTCCTTAAGGTCACGAATGCGGCCGTCACGTTCCGCGAGTGCGGTGGCCTGCGCCCGCAACGTCATGGTCTCCGCCGCCGGGCTCCGCGAGACATCGTCTCGGGGAGAATCCACCGCAGCGGGTGGAGGCGGCCCCGTTGCGGAATCCGCATCCCCCGAGGTGAACACCCAGACCCCGGCGCCCCCCGCGACCGCCGCCAGAACAACCAGAAGTACCGCTGAAGAACCACTCATCCCAATTCTCTCCGGCTAGATCACACACGAGGGTTCACGGGAGCAATCGACTCCGTAAACGCACGCTCCAGGTCCAGGAGCCGTTGCTTCGTGACGAGGCCTCCACCGTATCCGGTCAGCGTTCCGTTCGCCCCGATCACCCTGTGGCAGGGGATGACGATGGCGATCGGATTCGTCCCGTTCGCACGCCCGACGGCCCGCGCCGCCCCCGGTTTCTGCAACCGGCGCGCCAGTTCCCCGTAGCTCCACGTCTCCCCGTACGGGATGCGTTCCAGCATCTGCCAGACGGACAGCTGGAACGACGTACCCGCGGGCGCCGTCTGGAGATCGAACTCCGTCAGCTTCCCGGAGAAGTACTGATCGATCTGGCGCGCCACGTGACGCCCTGCCGACTGGTCGCGACCGAGGGCGCCCACGTCTCGCAGCAACCCGGCCACGGTACGTCCCTTCGGCAGGTCGAGCCGCAGCAGGCGCCCCTTGTCATCGACGACGGAGAGCAGCGGCCCGATGGGCGATTCGATGACGGTGGCCTTCACGCGGCGCAGCATAACGGCTCTCTACCGCCTGGCCAGCGGGCTCTGACATGGGGCCATGCGAGAACTCCGCGCAGGCATTGCCCAGCTCCGACCCGCCGCACTGGACGCCGAGAACACCGTGGACCGCGTCATCGACGCCACCGAACGGGCGGCGGATGACGGCGTCACGTTGCTGGCGTTCCCCGAAACTTTCGTGCCCGTCTACCCGCTGTGGTGCGACGCGGGCACCTTCGGCCAATGGAAGCACGATCCGGCCAAGACTGTCCACGCCGCGAACCCGTTGCCCAGGCGCGGCTTGGGCGCACTCGGGCTGCAGCAGTCAGATCGGCGGCCCGCCGGCCCTACCCGACGGACCTGCCTTGGCGGCGGCGCATGCCGGCCACCACGGCCAGGGCGATGAAGGCGCCGATGCCGCCGAGGCCGTACCAGCCCGCCTTGGCGTACGCGCTGTAGAGGCTCGCGGGGGTGACGATGACGGCCGCCAGCAGCATGAACACGTTCCAGCGAACGCGAGAGCCGCCCTTCGGCATCTGGTCGCCCAGCAGCGACCTGTTGTTCATCATCAGGATGAAGGTCCAGTAGGCGACCGGCAGCAGCACCATACCGAACACGGATGTGGGCACCGCCAGCCAGAACTGGGCGTCTCCCTTCCAGACGAACGGTCCGATGACGCCGATGCCGGCGGCGAGGCAGCCCATCCGGTGGAACGTGCCCGAAGCTGGCCGGTTGAAGATCTCGCAGAACGTGAACCCCGAGATCAGCATGAGAATGATGATGGTGGAAAGGGCCATCCCGAGGACGCCGATGCCGAACACCACCCGCGCCACCCCCTTGCCGGTGAGCGGCTCGAGCGCCGCGGCAAGGTCGAACGCGTCGCGCTTGACCAGCATGGCGGCGAGGGAGCGATCGGCGTCGGTGACGGGTGCGTCCACGGCGCCGGTTCGCTTACCGAGCGTCCCCTCGTAGGCCTTGACCAGGCGCGCCGGCGCCGCCGCGTCGCCCTGGATCAGGCGGTCGTCGATCTTGCCGTGAAACTGGGAGGCGGCGGCGATGACCACACAACTCGTCGCCAGGAAGAAGGGGATCAGCAGCGCCGTCGAGAGGTCGAAGGTGGCGAGGCCCCGGAAGCTCTTGCCCCATCCCTTCCTGAGCATGGAATAGGGAAGCAGGAACGTCATGTTGATGCCCACCGCCGTGGCCGCGGCCGCGATCATGACGTCGCGCTGCTGGCCGACGAGGTGGCTGGTCCACCACTCCCGAGCCGGCCCGGCGGCCTCGAGGAACGGCGTGAACACGGGCGCCGGCTCGAAGATCAGCGATGGATCCAGGTTGAAGCCGCGCAGGATGTCGCCCCAGGCCAGCCCCCCGTTGGTGCTGAGCGCGACGACGACCCCGAAGAAGCACACCACGACGAGGGCCACCATCCCCTTCAACAGCAACTCGAACAGCCGGATGCCGCGGGCGCCGCTGTCGTATGCCCAGATCACCGCAGAAGCGACCACCAGGATGCCGATGCTGGAGGCGATCTTCGCACCATCGCCTCCCCCACCTCCCATCAGGTTCTGGGTGATGGCCGCTGTCCCGAGGCTGAACTGGGGCAGGCTCCAGACGAGGTTCGCGAGCAGGACCGCCAGGATCCAGCCCCAGCCGAGCACCGGGTTGACGTGCTCGCAGATGGCACGGAACGGACGCTTTCCCGTGCTCAGGGTCACGTAGCTGATCGCCGACAGCATGATGATGCCCAGCAGCATCGCCACGGGTTGTATCCACAACAGGCCGTAGCCCGTCAGGACGCCCAGGTAGAGCGCCGACGCCAGCGACCCGCCGCCGAGGGTGATCGCGCTTTGCAGCCAACCGGGGCCAGACAGGCGGACGTATGTCTTGAGCGTGGCGCCCCGGCCGCGCGCACGAGCCTCCTCGATCATCTGCCCGTCGGATGCGACGCGATCCTGGTTGCTCATCGATCGAGCTCCTTCTTGATCTCCTTGATGCGCGCGGCTTCGGGCAACGAACGGTAGTGGTCGTCGAGCGGAAAGCACCCGCTCAGCATGCCGTGCCGCGGCCCGGTCGTGCAATCGCTGAACGTACGGCACAGGCGCTTGCGCTGGAGCGTCCGGCCCGCCAACACATCCGCCGGCAGCTCGGGGTAGGCGAGCACCATGCGACCGATGCCCACCACGTCCACGTACCCCTCCCGGATCTCGTACTGCGCGACGTGCGGAAGCCACTCCTGCAGGTAGGTGTAGCCGCTACCCACCATCACCAGTTCCGGGACCGCACGTTTGCACCGTCGGACCGCGTCGATCTGGAACCCCACGCCCGCCAGCGGGTCCTCGGGCGGCAGGTAGCCGTCGCTCGGCGGATACGTGGCCGGTCGCTGGATGTGGGGGTTGTAGTAGGGCGATCCGACGCTCAGATTGACGGCGCGGATGTCCATGTCCCGAAGCATCCTCAGGAACGCGAACGGCTCCTCGAAGGACGGCCGCCGGGGATCGTCTTCGTCCACGCCGAAACCGTAGCGGTAGGGCAGATGTGATTCCCACCCGAGCGGACCGCCCACCGCGTCGTCTCCGGCAGCGAACGGGTGCACATCCACGATGGAGGCGCGACATCCGATGGCGAGCCCTGGACACGCCAAACGGATCCCCTCCACGATGCATCGGAACAGGCGCGTGCGGTTCTCCAAGCTGCCGCCGTAGGGGCCGTCGCGCGTGTGCGCCCCGAGCATCTCGTGCAGCAAGTAGCCATGGCAGCACTTGACGTCCACGAAGTCGTAGCCGACCTCGTGCGCGATCCGCGCCGCGTCGACGAATCGCTCCGCGATGGCCTCCAGCTCGGTGTCCGTCAGCACCAGTTCGTCCCACTCGACACCGAACCGGGCATCGAGCACGGGATGCCGGTATGCCACACGCGGTGCAGGCCCCGCCGTCGTCGGGCGCGCGAAGCGCCCGGAGTGCGTCAGCTGCAGACCGAGGGCGAACGGCTCGCCCGCGTAACCCACCTCCGCGCGGCCCGCGACCACCTCGTCCCGCAGGGATGCGAGGGAGGCGGCGACGTCCACACGCGGGTCCAGGTAGAGCTGGTTGGGATTGGCACGTCCGTCCGCCTGCACGGCGAACGCCTCGCCACCCCAGATCAGCGCGGCGCCGGATCGCCCGAAGCGCCGCCATCGACGGAGTGTGTGCTCGGTCGGCCGCCCGTCCACCGTGCCGTCCCAACCTTCCATGGGATGCACCGCCCAGCGATTCCCGAGAGACTTGCCGAACACCTCAATGGGACTCCCCAGGGGTCCGGCCCCACCCTCCAGCGTGACGTCGCAGTCGAGTCCCGGTGCGATCGCGCGCCAGCGTTCGCGGAACTGCTCCACATCGCGCACGTGCCCGGGCGGCTCGTAGCGGATGCTCACCCGCGGCTCCTCCAGGCAGCCAACGGGGCGCGAGCTTCCATGTCCACGTCCACGGCGTGCCCGTAACCGGGCCCATGCAGCGACCCGAGCTCCATGACGCCGTCCACGATGCGCACCTGGGCCAGCCCATCGCGCGCCTCGTAGAGGTCCGGATGGCGCGAGAGAGCCTGGCGCACCTCGGTCTCAGGGAGGTGCTCGAGCCCGCGGAAGTAGTGATGCCCATTGCGTTCGACGTGGGGCAGCCCGAGCACCGAATGGGTGACCAGGTCCTGCTGCAGCGACAGCACCGCCAGGTTCGTCAGGTCCTCACCGGACTGGAACAGGTCCCCCGGGCCCTCCGCCCGCGCGCAGACGAGGCCACGATTGAGCAACGCGCGGAACACACCCTTGCAATTCTTCACCGACACGCCCCGGTAGCCGCATTCGAGCGCACGATCGAACGCATCGATGTCCACGTCCGCCTCGTCGATGATGCACGGAGCGAACGCCTCCAGATCTGCCATGCCCGCGGTTCGATCGGCGTCGAATGTCACGTGACGCGCCAACGGTTGCTCGATGAGGACCAGGGCGTCGAGCAGCCGCTGCCCCCCGTCGCGACGAGACAACTCCTCCAGGAGTCGAACCACGTCAGCGATAGCGGCGAACTGCTCATTGGCATCGACGGTGACGCACAGTCCGTCGGGCACGTGCTCTCCGACGACAGCGCTGAACGCCAGCAGCCGCTCCAGGTCCTCGTCCTTGTCGCCGCAGAGCTTGAGTTTGAAGGTGTTGAGCCCGTAGCGCCGGATGTCCTCAACCAAGCACTCGGGCAATCCGTCGTTCAACCGGTCTCCCGCAGACACGTCGGAGGACTGCAAGGCATCGGCCATCCCCACCGTGTGCCGGACGACCATGGTCTCCTTCGGAGGCGCCCCCAGATCCGCCGCGTGGTCCCAGCCCGCCAGCTCGGGCCAGACGACGCCGGGACGGAAGCCGAGCAGATCCTCACGCAACGCCGCGACGAACGACAGCCCCACCATGCGGCAGGCCGCGTCGATGATCGCCCGCTCGCACAGGGCGACGCCAAAACCGCTGACCAGCGCCGCGGACGGATCGTCCCGTCCCGAGACATGACACGCGCCGTACACCCGACGCCAGTGCTCGAAGACCGAGACGCATCCGGCAGCGGGCTCGGCAAACGCCGCCATCGCCCGTTCGGTCGCCGTGATCAGGTCGTCGAAGTTCTGCTCGTTGGATTTGCCCAGGTCCTTGTCGAACCACTTGGGCGCCAGGAGATCGCCAGCGAAGCCGACGGAGCGCTCCCCTTGCTCGTCTTCGATCTCCACGCTCACCGTCGCATGCGGCGCCGCGGTCAGGGTCGCGACCCCGAAACGGAACGGGATCCGTAGCCGGCAATCGGTCAACCCGACGTGGAAGCCCCGAACACGAACGCCGACCGGCATCACGCGTCTTCCGCCTCGGGCCTGCGGAGGTCGTCGAGGAGGGCCTGGACACGGGCCGGCGGCGCGGGGAAGAACGACATGAGGGCAAACGTCACCGCGAAGTTGATCGCCATCCCCACCACTCCGATGCCCTGGGCGCCAATCCCGAAGCACCACGCCCCCATGCCGCCATAGACGCTGCCGATGATGTAGCTCGCCGTGAATCCGATGCCGCAGATCATGCCCGCGACGGCGGGGACCGTGCCGATGCGCCGGTTGAAGATCCCGAGGACGAGTGCCGGGAAGAAGCTCGCGGCCGCGAGGCCAAACGCAAACGCCACGACCTGGCTGACGAAGCCGGGCGGGAAGATGCCGAACAGGCCGGCAACGACCACGGAGAAACCGATCACGATGCGCCCCACGAGCAGCTGCTTCCGTTCGGATGCGTGGGGGTTCACGATCTTGTAGTAGAGGTCGTGCGCGACGCTGGACGAGATCACCAGCAGCAGACCGCTGGCCGTCGACAGCGCCGCCGCCAGCCCCCCCGCCGCGACCAGCGCGATGATCCACGCCGACAGCTCAGCCATCTCCGGCGTGGCCAATACGATGATGTCACGATCGGGGCCGGACAGACTCATCTTCCTCAGGACAGCGCGCCCATCCTCGCCCTTGGACCCGGGCCTGCCCTCGGGCCCGCCGCTCGAGAGCCACTGCTTGTGCTTCTCGCGAATGGTCTCCACCTCGGCCGACTCCAGCTTGCCTCGCCGGAAGATCTCGTTGGCGGCGCCGTCTCTGGGATTCTCTCCCCGGTACTCAACGACGCCGTCGCCGTCGTCCAGCCAGATGATGAGGTTCGTCTTCTCCCAGCCCTGGAACCAGCCGGGGAGTTCCTCGGCCGACCGGCCGTCCAGGCTATCGATCATGTAGTAGCGCGCGAACGCCGCCGTCGCCGGTGCCGTCAGGTACAGGATCGAGATGAACAGCAACGCCCAGAAGGCGCTCCAGCGAGCAGCGCGGACGTTCTTCACCGTGTAGAAGCGAACGATCACGTGCGGCAGACCGGCCGTACCGGCCATCAGCGCAAGCGCGGTGCAGAAGACGTTGGTCTTGTCCCACGTGGTGCCGATGAAGGGCTCGGTATACGACCCGAACCCGAGTTCAGCCTGGATCTGGTCGAGCTTGTCGAGCAGCGTGGCGGTGCCACCGAGCAGTTCCGATCCCATCCCGACCTGCGGCAGAGCGTGCCCGGTCAGCTTGATGCTGATGGCGATGGCGGGGATGAGGAACGCCGTGATGATCACCCAGTACTGAGCAACCTGGGTCCAGGTGATGCCCTTCATACCCCCGAGGGTCGCGTACACGAACACGATCGCCATCCCGATCATGACGCCGACGTTGATATCCACCTCCAGGAACCGCGAGAACACGATTCCGACGCCCCGCATCTGCCCGGCCACGTAGGTGAAGCTGATGAAGATGGCGCACACCACGGCGACCATCCGCGCGACGTTCGAGTCGTAGCGGTCGCCGACGAAGTCGGGGACGGTGTAGTTGCCGCTCTTGCGCAGATACGGAGCCAGCAGCAGCGCGAGCAGCACGTAACCGCCGGTCCAGCCCATGAGATAGACGCAACCGGCGTACCCCATGACCGAGATGAGCCCCGCCATGGAGAGGAACGACGCGGCGCTCATCCAGTCCGCGGCCGTGGCCATGCCGTTGGCGGCCGCGGGGACGCCGCGCCCGGCGACATAGAATCCCTTCGTGTCCCGGACGCGACTGCGCCAGGCGATGAACAGGTACAGCCCGAAGGTGAGGCCGACGAAGACGAGGGTCCAACTCTTGAGATCCACGCTAGTCCCCGTCGCTCTCCGCCCCGTCGCTCTCCGCCTCGTCGCGATAGCGCCGGTCGAGCCGGTTCATCCCCAGGGCATAGATGAGGATGAGCAGCACGAACACGATGATGCTGCCCTGCTGGGCGAACCAGAATCCGAGCTTGAAGCCGCCGACCTCCACCTCGTTCAGGGAGTCAGCGAAGAGGACTCCG
>JABSRK010000171.1 GCA_013213915.1 Planctomycetota bacterium | reverse complement strand
GCGGGTGTCAGCAGGTGATGGTAGGCGCCGAGATCGGCCGTCACCTCGTAGAAGAGGCCGTAGATCTTCCCGTCGTCACCGACGGCCAGGTTGATCTTGCCGACCTGGCCGCGTCCGTGGATGGTGCTGTTGAAGTTCTCACTGCGCCGCTCGATCCACTTCACCGGGACGCCGCACTTACCGGCGAGGAACGCCATGAGCGCCTCTTCGCGGTACACGTTGAGCTTGCTCCCGAAGCCGCCGCCCACGTCCGGGGCAATGACGCGTAGTCGGGTCTCGGGGATGCCCAGCATGCCGGCGGTGAACGTCCGCACCAGGTGGGGGATCTGGGTCGAGGTGTGGAGCGTGTACTCGTCCGTGCCCGCGTCGTGCTGGCCGATGACGCCCCGTGGCTCGATGGCGATGGGTGCGAGGCGCTGGTTCACGAGGGGCTGGGAGATACACGGTCGGCCTTCTCCTTGGCCTCCTCCCACGTGAGCGTCCCACCGTCCAGCTTCCAGTCGAAGGCGAGGTTGCTGCTGAGTTCGTCGTGGATTCTCGGGGCTCCGTCCGCAAGGGCCTTCTCGGGATCGACGACCACGTCGAGTTGTTCCCAGTCCACCTCCACGGCCTCGAGCGCGTCGAGGGCCAGGCCGAGTGTCTTCGCGACCACGGCGACGACGGGTTCGCCGACGAACCGGACCTTCTTCTCGGCGAGCACCGGACACTTGGGTGACTCCACGATCTCCGGGATCGTGGCCGCGCGCGGCACACCACCGATCCACTCCGTGTCCTCACCCGTGAACACACCGACGACCCCCGGCATGGCCTTGGCGGCCGCGAGGTCGTATCCGTTGATGCGGGCGTGGGCGAACGGTGATCGCAGGATCGCGCAGTGATGCAGGTTGGGGAAGTTGACGTCATCGACGTACTTGCCGAGTCCGCGGATGAAGCGCCGGTCTTCCTTGCGAGCGATCGGCTTTCCGATGAACGTGCGACTCATGACGACACCCTCTCCGCGGCGGTGAGCACCGCGTCAACGATGTTCTGGTATCCCGTGCACCGGCAGAGGTTCCCCTCCAGTGCATGGCGGACGCCCGGGTCGTCCTTGGCCCACCCGCGTTCGATCACCTCGACAGCGGTCATGATCATGCCCGTCGTGCAGTAGCCGCATTGCAACCCGTGCTTCTCGCGGAAGGCCGTCTGCAGTGCGTGCAGCTCTCCGTCCTTCTCCAGGCCCTCGATGGTGGTCACCTCCTGTCCGTCGCACTGGACGGCCAGGCGGGTGCACGACTTGATGGCCTTGCCGTCCACCAGGACGGTGCAGGCGCCGCACAGGGACGTCTCGCAGCCGACGTGGGTGCCGGTCAGGTCGAGCTCGTCGCGCAGAAGATGGCAGAGCAGGGTCCGTGGTTCCACGTCCGCTGATCGCTGCGCTCCATTGACGCGCAGGTTGATGTCCATGGGACTCCTCTTCGGGTTCGGGGCACTGGGTGGGAGGGGCACTCTACACCGGTCTCGGGCGTCCGTTAACAGGGCCTCCGCATCCCCGGGGCGATCTGCCGGGCGAGGCGATCCACCATGCCCGGCCGCTGCCGGGTGCGTCGGTGCTACGCTTCCCCCGGATGGCGCACCCGATTCTTCTCTACGACGGGGTCTGTGGCCTCTGCAACCGGACCGTCCAGTTCGTTCTGAACCGGGACCCGGACGGGCAATTCCGGTTCGCCGCGCTGCAGAGCCGGCTGGCGGCGGAGATCCTGGCGCGACACGGGCGGGACGCGGCCGATCTCGATACGCTCGTTCTCGTCCTCGATCCCGGGGCGGAGGCTGAGCGGGTGTTCGTCAGGTCCCGCGCGATCCTGAAGATCTGCGGGTCCCTCGGCTGGCCGTGGAAGGCGCTCCTCGTGCTGTGGCCGATCCCCAGTTTTCTGACAGACCTGGGATACCGACTGGTGGCGCGGCTCCGCTACCGGTTTTTCGGGCGTTACGACACCTGCCCGCTGCCCTCTCCGGAGCAACGATCTCGCTTTCTGGGTTTCGAAGATAGTGAACCCGCGAGGAGCGACCGCGTTTAGTGACCCGTACGGACAGACATGGCACGCGGATACGTTGCAGGCTCCATGGTCGCCCTGGTCGCGACCCTCGTGGTGGTGACCGGTCTCCGGCCGCTTCGTCCGGTCGAGGAACCTGAGTCGACGGCAGCGGTTCCGGTAGTGGTCGCGTCGACCATGGAGGTGGCAGGGTCGGGCGGACCGTCGCCCGAGATCGCTGCGATCGAGACGGCGCCCTTCGGGGAGGTTGCGGTCAGGGCGCCGGTGGTCGCGGCGGCTGTGAAGGCGTCCGTGCCCGACCACCCTCGCGAAGAGCCCCCATCTGCAACGGAGACGGTTCATCTGTCGGGCGTCGTCATCGACACGGAGGGTGAACCGGTCGCCGAGGCCATGGTGCGCCTCATGCGGTTACGGGATGACGGCAAGGGCGTCCGGCATAGAGCCGCGGGCGGACGGGCCAAGGTGAAGGCGGGGGCCGACGGTACGTTCGCGTTCACCAAGGCGCCGCTCGATCCGCGGTACGAACACGTCGTGATCGCCGCGTCGCCCCACTTCTACCAGCGCGACGTCGTTCGGGTCGGACCCGGCGCCCATGGCGTCGAGATCGAGCTGGTGCGCGGCGCAACGCTGAGCGGGAAGGTCATCGGCTGGCGGGGCCCCATGCACGTTCTGAAGCGCTTTTCCCCCACCATCCACGGACGGTTTGCCGTCACCGTGCGCGGTTTGTCAGGCGCTGTGAATTGGCACGGAGAGGCTTATTCCCCGACGCAACCGATAACGCGCTTTGCGACGGTCGAGGCGGACGGCACGTTCTCGATGCACGGATTGCCGCCCGGATCGGCGACGGTGTCGGTCGAGGCCAGAGCGCTCGTGCCGCCGCTGGTCACGTACGAGGGCGTGGTGGTTCCAGCGGGACGTTCGGTCGTCGATTCACGGCTGCTGCAGATCGACCTCCGCGCGGTCACGCGCTGGGCGACCATCACGGTTCGCGATCCTCGGGGCGCGCCGCGCTCGTGTGTGCTGGTGCGCGTCTTCGTCGCCGACGGATCGCGGATGGCCTTCGCCGGGACCACCGGGCCCGACGGCCGCTGGGCGTTTCCCGTCGGAGATCCCGTCCGTGTGGGAGTTGGCTCGCAGAAGACCGCCTGGGTGTCACTCGAGGGAGTGGATGGCGATCGTGACGTGGTGCTGGGGGCCGGGATCGATCTGACGGTTCGATTCGTCGGTGCCGAGGTACCGACCACCGGGAGCCCGTGGATTCTGGCCAGCCTCCAGTATCTCGGACCTGCGGACGCTCCCGAGCGGTGGCGGGGTCTCGCGCTGGGCCGTCAGTGCGTTGATGTGAGCGGTCCGCTCCGCTTTCGCGCCCCAGGCGCGGGGCGCTACCGCGTCGACCTGTCGGCGGCCTGGGGGAAGCGGCCATTTGGCTGATTCTCCTCGGCCCTCCCGGGCGTGACCCGGGTCGTGACGCTGGAAGAGGGCCAGAGCACCCTCGTTGTTTCTCTCGACGTTGAAGAGCTCTCCCGGATGATCGATGCGTTCTGTTCGTCCAGCTCGCGCGCGAGGTAGGGCCCCGCATCGGTCGCTCAGGAGTGACCGCGCGGCTGCATACGTGACAAGGTCGTTACGGATTCGTGCCTAAGATGGGGCACCCCGGCGGCATCCTTGCCGTGGGGAATCTGATCATGAGTCCGATCGAACGATCACGCTTCGAGACGCTGGTCCGGACGCACCACGAGGTGGTGTTCCGGGCGGCGTTCCAGATCCTGCGGAATGACGACGAGGCCAGGGACGTCACCCAGGATGTCTTCCTGTCGGTGCTCGAGGAGCGCCAGCGGCTGGACGAGGCGGATGACGAGGGACGGGTCCTCCGATGGATCGCGGCGAAGCGGGCGCTCATGCTGTTGCGTGGAGCGAGCCGCCGCCGCCAACGAGAGGATCGAAACGCCATGAACCGCGAAACGACTCGCGATCACGACGACGTGATCGCCAACGATGAAGCGCAGACCTTGTGGGGCTGCGTGTCCGGGTTGCCGGAAGAGCTCCGCCGCGCCGTCGTGCTCAGATTCCAGGAGGGGATGACGTACGACGACATGGGCGGTGTGCTCTCGTGCTCCGGGCCGACCGCCCACGATCGCGTACGGCGGGCGCTGGAGAGGCTGCGGAAGCAGCTGCCCATGCTCGGGTTCGTCGGCGCAGCCTCCGGGCTGGAGGGGGCGCTCGCCGCCCAGGTCCCTGTCTCCGTCCCGACGGGACTGCAGGGAGAACTGCTCACCCTGGGGTCCGCGAAGGCCGCTGTCGTCACCGGCGGGATTTCAGCCGGGACGCTGGCCGCGTCCGTATGCGCCATCGCCATCGCGGCGGCGGGGGCCTGGATCGCCATGAATCCTGGTGCGGATGCGGCGGGGGCGAATCCGGACCCCCGTGGGAGCGAGGTCAGCGGGGCCGCGGTGGCGGGAGCGGATGAGAACGACGGGCGGGAGATCCCCACCGATCGCTACAGAGAGCAGCCGGGTCCGCGTCGCGACGCAGAGGTGTCCCGCGCGACCATGCGCCCGTCATCGCCGGTCGGCGGCGTCGGCGAGGCACCGGTCTCCTTCATCACGGGGCGCGTGGTCGATCCCCAGCACGTTCCTCTTGCGGACATCGACGTGGCAGCGGAATCCGAGGAACGCGCAGGCAAGTTCGCCAGGCATGTGGTGCGCGGGCGCACCGATGGGCGGGGCGCCTATCGGCTCGCGGTCCCGGCCCCTAACGCTGACGGCGACGCGTACAGATTGGTGTTCTCCCACGCCGATCGCATCACCAGGCGCGGCGACGCGTTCACCGTGCGCACGGACGACGAGGCGCGACGAGACGACCAGGTGCTCGCGCGCAGCTCGGACGATCGGGAGGGGGACTACACCCTCGATATCAAGGTCGTGAGCTCTGACGGCAACGCGGTGCCTGCCGTCGGTCTCTCCGTATGGCGGCGGCTCGCCACGGAGCAGGGTTTCCGTAGCGTTCATGTCGGCGGCGCGCGGGTCCCGGTGAGCGGTGTGGTCCGCGTCGAGGGCAAGTGGCTCGGTACCAAGATCGTCCGCGTTGACGCGGGCCGCAGCGGCTACCTGGCGCTGGAGGAGTCGTTCCACATCAACTCGCCGGGCGCGCACACACGCGTCGTGGTCATGCGCCGCGGGCTCGAGATCACGGGGTCCGTTACGGACGTGGACGGAGCGCCGATTCCCAACCTTGACGTGTATGGCTACAAGGACCGTCGCGCGGGTTGCCTGACTGACGCGGCGGGCCGCTTTCGCATCGTGGGACTCGATCCTGCGCTGTGGACGTTGTACTTCGGCGGTGGTGCGTGGTCGCGGGGCGAGATGACGGTCCCGGCTGGAAGCGCCGGGCTGAACATCAAGCTGAAGCGGAAGGACGACCCCATTGACCGCGGCCTCCATCTTGGCGAACTGCACGGGCACGTGGAGGATGGGGCGACCGGTGCTCGGCTCCCCCTCGACCGCTGGGGATTCGACGTGGACATCCGTGCGGTGCCTGAGAACCTGGCATTGGCGTCCGCCGCCGACGTCCTCCCACGTTTCCTCAGTCCGCTGCTGGCGCAGAGGGCCGGGGGCCGGCCGGCGGAGGAGCCGCCCACGAGCTTCCACAAGGACGGTTTGCCCGCGGGGATCTACGTGATCGACGTGCGTCGCAAGGGGTACGCGCCGTGCCTCTTCGGGCCGATACGGCTTCGGGCAGCGGAGGTGCGTGCGGGCATCGTCATGCGCCTCGAGCGCCCGGCGCTCGCACGGGGCCGGGTCCTCACTGCGGACGGTGTTCCGCTCGCCCAGGCCTTCGTGTTCGCGACCGGTCGCGGCCCGGTGTCCACGGAGACGATCGCGGGTCGTGATCACACGATCAAGAAGTCCAAGGGGCGCGGGACCCAGTACTGGGGCGGGTTCGTGAAGACCGATGCGGATGGGTACTTCGCGCTCGACGGCCTGCCGGCGTCGCTGGCTCTCGATCTCGTCGCGGTCCATCCGGATCACGGGCCCGCCAGGCGAGTGTCCGTCGATCTGACGGCGGCGCAGGAGACCGTGGGGCTCGAGCTCCGCATGGGTGCGGCCCGCTGAGTCAAGCAGCGGGGATGTTGCGCGCCGCAAGCAGCAATCCCGCGACGTGGCGATCCATGGATACGTCTTCGCGTGGCGGCGAGCGGTCGCGGGAGCAGATCTGTTCAAGTGCGGCGGTGAGTGCGTTCGCGTCGTCCGGGTCATCGATGACGATGCTGGGGTCGCGGACGTCGTCGCACGCTCCGTTCCAGCGTGTCGTCAGGACCGGGAGGCCCACCGCCAGTGCTTCCAGCACGACGCGGCTGCTGGGGTCGTAGAACGTCGGGTGGACGACCGCGTCGACGGTGGCGAGGAGATCCGGGACGTCGTCGCGGGGTCCGAGCCGGTGCACACCTCGTGATGGGGGATTGGGTTCGCCTCCGACGAGCAACAGGCGGACGTCGTCGCGGGCCAGCTGCTGGTACGCACGCACGAGTTGGGGGATGCCCTTCAGGCGGGGGTTGGTCGCGATTGCGAGAACCAGAGTCGCGTCTTCGGGGACGCCGATGGCTGCGCGGTCGAGCGGGCGCCCGGCTCTGACGCGTTCGAGATCCACCCCATTGCGGATGATGCGGATGCGGGACTCGTCAAGCCCGTACCACTGCCGAGCTTGTTGCGCGACGTACTCGGAGAGGGCGGCGAGGGTCGGGCCGCCCGGGTCGGTCAGCAGGGCCCTTTCGCGGCGGATGAGCTCCTTGCGGGGCCCGGTCACCATTCGAGACGACACGAAACGGCGCGCGCGATTCCCATGGCTCGCGGCGTTACGGGCGTATGCCTCCGGGTATAGCCCGCCCCGCGGGAGGTAGAGGTCACATGGCACGGGGAGATGGGAGATGACAACGTGCGTCGATCGGTTCGCATCGGCCACGTTCTCCGCGGCGAGGACGAGAAGGGCAGGTGTTGACATGGACGTTCGGCTCTCCGCGGGCGATCTTGCGCTCCGCGTGGCGACGCATCTTCTTGCTCTTGCGTCGTACCGCGCGTGCGAGCGACACGATCCGGCGGTGCGAGGCGCTTGCGCCGAGGTACCGGTAGAGGAACCGGAGTCGCGCGGCGTCGGAAGCGATCCGCGAGGGGGTGGAGAAATCGAGCGCAGCCAGGTCCTTTACGATGCGGTGTCGCGGTACGCGGCGTCGGTGCTCGGCGCGACCGAGGTCAACGAGCCACAGGGCGTCGTCGGTGGCGACGAGGACGTGCCCCAGGTACAGGTCCCGGTGGTTGACGCCTGCGTCATGGAGTTGGCGCACCAGCTCGGCGAGGGGCTGGGCGAACACGAGGCCAGCGTGACTGTCGAGTATTCGCCGTTCGAGGGTCGTGACGACGGGCATGGCGCGGGTGACCAGGGCGGAAGTGGGCGGCCGCGTCGCAAACGCCAAGGGCTCGGCCACCGGGAGGCCGGCGCTGCGCAGATGGACCAGGATCGCGACCTCGTTCTCGATCTCCTTGTGGTCGCCCGTGACACGCTT
>JABSRK010000170.1 GCA_013213915.1 Planctomycetota bacterium | reverse complement strand
GCATGTGGATACGTCCGACCTCGAGGCGGTCGAAGCGGCGATATGCCCCGAGACAAAGATGATCTGGATCGAGACACCGACCAATCCCCTTCTTGTTGTCAGTGATATCGAGAAGCTCGCGGAACTGGCGCACGCACACGAGCTGCTTCTCGCGGTCGACAACACAATCATGAGCCCCGCGATGCAGCAGCCGCTTTCGCTCGGGGCGGATCTCGTCGTGCACTCGACGACCAAGTACATCGGCGGTCACAGCGACGTCGTCGGCGGGTTCGTGGCGGCCAACGACGACGATCTCGCGGAGCGCATCACGTTCGCGCAGAATGCCGTCGGCGCCGTCCCGGGTCCGTTCGATTCATGGCTCACGTTGCGGGGCGTGAAGACGCTGGGCCTCCGCATGCGGGCGCATGAGGAGAACGCCGGAAAAGTGGCCCGGTTCCTTGCCGAACACCCCGAGGTCGAGGATGTGCTGTGGCCGGGCCTCCCGGAACACCCGGGACACGCGGTACAGCAACGGCAGGCCACCGGCTCAGGGGGGGTCGTCAGTTTTCGCGTTCGTGGCGACCGCGACAAGGCCTGCCGGGTCTGCTCCAAGACCCGCTACTTTCTCCTCGCGGAGAGCCTCGGCGGGGTCGAGAGTCTCATCGAGCACCCGGCCATCATGACCCACGCGTCCGTGCCGGAGGAGCAGCGCCGCGCCCGGGGGATCACGGACAATCTGATCCGACTCTCCGTCGGGATCGAGCACGCCGACGACCTCCTCGAAGACCTTGATCGTGCCCTCACCAGCTGAAGACGTAAGCAACTGACAGGCATGTGGTTGCAGCTGTTTCGTGGCCCCCTCAAGGTTGACGGACGGGGGGGGCATCGGGTAGGATGCTCCTTCCCAGAGGATTTCATTAGACCGCACGAAGGCCTCCTGGCCCGACCGATCCCGCGCGCACCCCCGCCGTGCCCGCCCCAGCAGCACCCCCGGATCAGTGTCGGCCCCAGGATCGTGGAGACTGGCGTTGAGCGAACTGATGCATAGCGAGGGGCTGATCCGCCGACTGAAGAAGGGATCGCCCATCCTGTTGGAAAAAGAGACCATCCGCCTACCCCGATTCACCGAGATCAAGGAGGTTGAGCCCTCGGAGATCGGCGGGAAGGGGAAGGACCCCATCGTGGTGGCCCGTTCGCGCACCGCGACCTGGGCGCTTCTGCCCTGGCCCAAGAAGTCCGGCTTCAACGCCAAGGACGCGGACGCATTCCTGAAGATGGTCGGGGTCCTGCAGCAGCAGAACCCGCAAAAGCCAGTGAAGGGCTATGTCCTCGTCCGGGGGGCGGTCCAGGATGACGGCGCCGCCCTGCTCGAGAAGCAGGGGCACCTGGCGAGCACCATCGCGGAGTAGCGCGACCGAGCTTGCTCGCCGTTGGCGAGGGCCGTCGATCGCAGGAGTTACCGCCGCTGGGATCCGGGCTTCGGTTTCCAGCGAGCGCGCCACAGGTGGCGCGGCCACTCGTACCAAGAGTCAACCACTCCGAACGTTACGCCTTCGATTTTAGCGCGGACGGCGAACAGATAATCGGGGTACGCGAGAGGTATCCACGGGACTTGCTGGTCGAGAGTGCGCTGGATCTCACGGACGCGGGCCACCCGCTCCGCGGCGGGTACGGTCGCGGCCGCGGAGCGCAGCGCCTCGTCGATGGGAGGATGGGAGAAGCCTCCGCGGTTTTGGGCGCCACCGGTGCCGACCTTGCGCGCAAGGACGGTCACCGGCATTCGCAACGAGCCCCACCCGCCGACAAACCCCTCGGCACGCCCCCGAAGATCGCGCGCGAGTGCGGTGTAGCCAGCATGGTCGACCGGCACCACGGTCGCGTCCACCCCAGCCGCGCGCCACGCCTTCACAACGAACGCGCCGGCCTTGCGCCGAAACGCTTCTCCCTGCCACGCGACGAGGCGCACCCGTAGCGTCCGGCCGCCGTTTCGGCGCAACCCATCCTCGCCGACAGTCCACCCCGCCTTGTCAAGCAATGCGCCGGCTTCGTCGCGCGTCATGCTGGCATGGTCGAGGGAGGGCACGAAGCCCGGGTTGTTCGGAGCCAGCAACTGCCAGGCGGGACGCCCGAACCCGCCGAGCGCCGCTTCGATGAGCGCGACGCGGTCGATGAGCGCTCCGAGTGCGCGGCGCACGCGCGCGTCCCCGAGCCCCGGCGATCGCGTGTCGAGAGGGATGGCCCGGATGACACCCGATGGCGCTCGGTGAATCCGGAAGCGCTCTGCATCGCCGAACAGCGACAGGCTCTCGGGTTTCACGTGCGCCGCGTCGATGACTCCGCGGGCGAGCGCCCGCCCGCGTTCGCGGTCGTCCTCGATGATCTTGACGAGCAGAGAAGGCGGCCGCACGGCTCCGCCGTGCCATGCGGCATGCGGCGCCATCGTGAACGTATTGCCCGCGCGGCCCAGGAACTTGAACGGACCCGCGCCGATGGGGTGTTCCTCTATCGCGCCCGGGCCCGACTCGATCACATGCGCCGGCAGGACGGCCATTTCCGTGAGGATGTCCGGTAGTTCGGGGAACGGATGAGACAGGTTGAACCGGACGGTGCTCCCTTTGGCCTCCACGCTGACGACACCCGCGACGTCGGTGAGGTTGCGCCGCGTCTCGGACGAACCGTCGTTGGCGAGGGCCTTCCACGTCGCGAGGACATCGTTGGCCGTGACCGCCGCGCCGTCGTGCCAGCGGGCGTCCGTGCGCAGCGTCACGGACCACGTGCGCCCGCCGTTCGCGGCGTGGGCGTCCTCCGCCAGGTCCCTGGAGAGTTGCCCCTGGGAATCGGCGGTGAAGAGCCGTGCGTGCAGCAATGACGTCACCTCACACCAGCCGGCCTCGCCGTTGGGGTCGAAGGACTTCAAAGGGAGGCCACCCCCCCAGACGATCGGGCGGACCGATTCGCGCGGGGGTTGCTTGCGTCCGTCGATGATGGTGTTGTCGAAGAACTTGACGCTCGTGCCCGAGCAGGAGCAGAGGAACAACACGATGGCAACGAGGGCGCGCCGCATGTCAATACCGACGGCGGGGCGCGTGGACGTAGCGGCACTCGGAACAGCGCAGCGAGTCGACGCCGAGGACACGAAACGGTCGAGGCGCTTTCTTGACCACGATGTCCGCGCCGTCTGCCACCGCGTATGTGGCCGGGTCGTTGTCGGCCGCCAGGGTCGCCGGACCACGAGTGAGCTCTACGCGGATCACCTCGTCCTCTCCGATGACGAGGTGATTGAGCAGGTCGGTGCAGTTGTTGATGGCGACGCCGATCCCGGTGCGGATGACGGTCCGCGTGACCGATCGGAAATATGCGGAAGACCCAAAAGGAGTGCACACGATCACGCCATCCGCGATGAGCTCTTCGGTGACCGGGTGCCCGTTCAGGTGCACCCGAAACCGGACCGCTGACCTCACGTCGCCGTTGCGAACGATGATGTCGTTGACAGCGTCGACGCTACGTCCGTTGAAGGTTGCCTCGAGTTTCATGAGCGACGTTTCTTCTAGCTCTCCGGAGCGCAGGCGCTCCATGAGGACGCCGTCCTGGTGCGTGGGGCATTTCTTGGTCGCCGATTCGTGTCGGATACCGACTTTCGGGATGCCTGGATGGAGACGCTCCGAGCCGATGAACCCGCCGTCGCCGCCGTAGGAGATGACGACGTCGGGGCGCTCGTCCACGATGTTCAGGCCCGCAGCCGCGACGGTGTCGCGGAACGAGCCGATGTCTTCACCCAGGATTAGGACACGCACGGAGACATTGTCGCCGGGAGGAACACTGGCGGCCAGGGGTGAAGCGCCGGCTCGAGAATGGCAGGATGCCCGTTCGTGAGCTTCGATCCCACAAGCCCCCCTGTGCCCCGCGACCTCGTCCTGCCGATCGGCGGCCGATTGCGCGAGTGTGAGGACGATTTTGTCGTGGAGGAGCTCCCCCTGTATCCAGCGTCAGGCGAAGGCGAGTGGTCGATGATTCTCGTCGAGAAGCGCGGGATCACGACCCCGACGCTGGTCCGCCGGCTGGCGGCCACGCTCGGTAGCCGGCCGCGCGACATCGGGTGGGCAGGCTACAAGGACCGCCATGCCCTCACGCGGCAGTGGCTCACGGTGCCGGGCCGGGACGACCTTGAGACGCTGGAAGGTGATGGCTGGCGGGTTCTCGAGTCACGGCGACACAAGAACAAGCTGAAGACCGGGCATCTGTGGGGCAACCGGTTCGAGATCCGCGTGCGCGGCGCAACGCGCACCGCCGCCGAGGTAGGGCCGTGGCTCGACAAGATCGTCTGTTCGGGGATACCCAACGGGTTCGGGCCACAACGCTTCGGTACCTTCGGGCGCAATCACCTGGCTGGCCACGCGATCGTCCGCGGCGATTCCCCTGCCCTCCTCCGCGTCCTCTCCGAGCCGGTTGAAGGCGAGAGCCCGCGTGTTGCCGACGGACGTGCTGCGCTCGCGGGCGGCCTCTGGGCCGATGCCATGCGCGCGTTTCCCAGAGACTTCGAGGTCGAGCGCCATGTCGCCCAGGTCCTGCGCGGGGGTGGCGATCTCTCTCGCGCGGTCCGCACTGTGCCTCGCCGCCCGCGGGACTTTCTTATCTCGTCCTGGCAGTCAGCGTGCTTCAACCAGGTGCTGGCGGCTCGACTGGACGACGGCCGCGCGCTCGTGCTCGGCGACCTGGCGTTGCGCTTACCGCGAGGCCGTCCGTTCGCCGTCACGGACCTGGCTGCCGAACTTCCGCGCGCGGAGCGCCTCGAGATATCGGCCACGGGGCCGCTGCCTGGCCGCGAGGTGCCGTGTCCGACCCACGACGCGGCGGCGCTCGAAGGCCCCGTGCTCGAACGCCTGGGGGTGCCGACTACCGCCGCGACGCTGCCGCGCGGCACGTTCCGCGGAACGCGGCGCCCGCTCCGTGTCCGGCTCGTCGATGCGAGCGTAGGAGAGGAGGTCCCGGGCACACTCGTGTTTTCGTTTTCGCTCCCCGCGGGCAGCTTCGCGACCTCGGTGCTCGCGTTGTTCGGGATCCGCGACAGGTGACGTCGAGCGGCCCTCCCTGCGACCCTATCGCATCTTGAGAGTCGCGAGGCTTAGCACGGCCAGCAAGAACGAGACGATCCAGAACCGGAGGACCACCTTGGTCTCGGCGACGCCCTGGTACTGGAACGCGTAGTGGGCGGGGGCACGCAGCAACAAGCGACGCCCGAGGCGCCGGATACCCACCACCTCCTGGATGAACACCGACAGAAATTCGTAGACGAAGACCCCGCCCGCGAGCAAGAACAGCAGCTCCGTCTTGGTCACGACGCAGAGCGCTGCGATCGTGCCGCCGATCGCCATCGACCCGGTGTCGCCCATGAACACCTGGGCGGGGTAGGAGTTGAACCAGAGAAACCCGACAGCCGCGCCCAGGAACGCGGCCGCGAATACGGCGACCTCGGTCATCCCTTCCAGGTGGGCGAACTGTGCTGCGGAGGCGAGGGCCGCGTGGCTGAAGAAGTACGCGAAGACCCCGCACACCAGGGCGCACATCCCGGACGGAACGATCGCGAGTCCGTCGAGCCCGTCCGCGAAGTTGATGGCGTTCGAGATGCAGAGGAATGCGGCGATGATCAATCCGAAATACAGGACACCGAGTTCCGGCGGCGGCACGGCCGTCGGGGGGAGCCCGGGCAGGTAGAGCTGGTCGCGGATGCCTTCGGGGAAGGGCGACGTCCCCTCGCTGAGCACGAGGACGGCGAACAGACTCGCGAAGACCCCCTGGAGGAGCAGCTTCATCCGCCGCGAGAGGCCGGAATCAGCGCCGCCGCGTTTCACCTTCAGATAGTCGTCGACGGCGCCCACCCCGCCGAAGAACAGCAAGGTCATGAACAACAGCGGGACCGCGCTCGCGAGGTCCGACATTCCCGCCGCCGAGCCGGTCTTGCGTGGGTTGCACCACAGCGCTGCTGACCCGAGGATCGCCGCGATGATGATCAACCCGCCCATCGTCGGCGTGCCCGCCTTGCTCTGGCTGAACTCTTTGCCGTACTGACGCACCTGATCGCGCATGCCGCGCTTGTACAGGGTCTTGATGACGTGAGGGCTGATGAGATACGTGACCCCAAACGCGGTCAAGAAGGCCAGGACCATACGCGTCGTCGTGAAGTGGACGAGCCGGAGCGGCGTCTCGTCGAGGGCCCAGGCGTCCTTGAATGCCAGGTAGAGCATGTCGATCATCGGCCTGGCCCCTGGTTGTCGCGCAGCAGGATGTCCTGCAACTCGGCCATGTGCTCCTTCAGAACGAATCTCGGGATGAAACCCTCCGACGTCGTGAGGACGTCTTGGAGCAGCGCCAAGATGTGCGTGCGGTTGGCCACGATGCGCCGGGCGAACAGCCGGCCGTATGCCTGAACGACGCGGTCTCGGACCTGCCAATTGCGGTGGTAGTGCAGCGTCTTCAAGACATCGACCACCTTGGCGTCGAGAGCGAGATGCCCGAGCGCGGTGACGGCTTCGGCGGCGACCTCGAAGTACTTGCCCTTGGCGAGGTACGCGAGCAGTACGACGGCTTCTTCTCTCGCCGGCGCTCCGAGGGATTCGGCGGACCGACCTAGTACGCGCGCGGCCTCCGAGCGCACCTCGAAGTATGGGTCGCCGAGGGCCATCAACAGGCAACGTTCGGTGAGGGCGTCGGTCTCCCCAAGCCGTTCCAGCGCGGTGATCGCGTTGCGGCGGAGGAAGCCCGATTTGACGAAGTCCCCGCCGAGGACACGGTGCGCCCACGGAGCGGGTTCACGACAGGTCGTGATCTCAGCGAGCTCGTGGCGGAACGACGGCAACCGCAGCTCTCCGATGAGTTCGATGCCGACGTTGCACACTGCCCAGTCTTTATTGTTGAGGAAGGTCGTGATGCGTGGGATGAAGTTCTCTTGGCTTGCGAGCTTGGGGTTGGCCTTAACCCATGCGAGCAGGCGTCGGGGCGGGTCCATGCAATATGGGTTGACCGGCTGCGGCTCGGACGCTGCCGTGCTGCTTCCGCGCCCACGCCGGCCGAGCTTCAGCACCACCTCCTCGATCTGTTCGGACCGCAACAGCAGCCCGACCGCGCAGTATGCGAAGACGCCAAATCCGAGCGGGACGAACAAGACGAAAACCCTGTTCAGCGCGAGGGGCAGCGCGTCGTAGTCGCGGACGGCCGCGTAGGCGACGAGCATCGCCAACAGGGCGCCAGCGGTCGCAAGGGAGGTCTTGCCGACGCTCGGCAGGACGTCCGACGCCCTCAGCGCGATCCCTTCGGCGCGCAGGCTGGCGTTGAGCATCCACAGGCGCATCGCCGCGCAGAGGACAAACGACACGGTCGTCCCGAGGGCAAGTCCCGCGATACCCATCCCCTGCTGTACGAGCGCGATGGAGATGCTGATGTTGGCCGCCAAGGCGACGAGGCTTGTCATCGTGCTCTTGCTTTGCTCCATGCGGGCCGCGAAAAAGCGTCCGCAGAGCCCCGTGAGTCCCCAGGCGGCGAGGCCGATGCCGTAGCACCGGAGAGCGATCGCCACGTTCTCCGCAGCGACCGCGTCAAAGCTCATCCACTGGAAAAGCAGGCTGACGATCGGGTCGGCG
>JABSRK010000017.1 GCA_013213915.1 Planctomycetota bacterium | reverse complement strand
CAGGTCGTTCCGGGTGACACCCTCGCAACCGGGGATGAGCGGGACGCCCGCAGCCTTCATGGACGCGCGCGCACGGATCTTGTCCCCCATGGCCTCCATGCACTCGGGCGTGGGACCGATGAAGACCAGCCCCTGGTCCGCGCAGCGGCGGGCGAACGCTGCATTCTCCGCGAGAAACCCGTACCCAGGGTGCACTGCGGTAGCACCCGTGCGACGCGCCGCGTCCAGGATCTTGTCCTGGTCGAGGTACGACTTCAGCGGCTCGCTCTCTCCCAGGGCGACCGCTTCGTCCGCGTACCGCACGTGCAACCCTTGCCGGTCCGCATCGCTGTACACGGCGACCACCGTGATACCCAGTTCGTGGCACGCGCGGATCACCCGGACCGCGATCTCGGCGCGGTTGGCTACGAGGATCTTCTTCGGAAGAGGATCGGACACGGAACCCAGTCTACAGAGGGATGTTCCCGTGCTTCTTGCGCGGGTTCTGGTCCTGCTTCCCGTCGAGAAGCCGCAGGGCCCCGATGAGGCGAGATCGCGTCTCGTGTGGCTCGATAACGTCATCCACATAGCCGCGACCCGCAGCAACGTATGGATTCGCAAAGGTCTCGCGGTACTCCTCAACCAGACGGTCCTCGACCTCCTGACGGTCGTCCCCCGCCGCCGCGATGTCGCGTTTGAAGATGATCTCGACGGCGCCCTGCGGGCCCATGACGGCGATCTCAGCCGTGGGCCACGCCAGGTTGACGTCACCACGAACGTGCTTGGAGTTGAGGACGTCGTACGCGCCGCCGTAGGCCTTGCGCGTGATGACGGTGATCTTGGGAACGGTCGCTTCGCAGTAGGCGTAGAGGAGCTTGGCGCCGTGGCGGATGATGCCCCCGTGTTCCTGCGCGATCCCTGGGAGGAAACCCGGAACGTCCTCGAACGTGATGATGGGGATGTTGAACGCGTCACAGAACCGGACGAACCGTGCGCCCTTCACGGACGCATCGATGTCAAGCACCCCCGCCAGGACGGACGGCTGGTTGCCGACGATGCCGACCGATCGGCCGTCGAGACGGGCGAACCCGACGATCAAGTTTGCGGCGAACTGAGCGTGCAATTCGAAGAAGCGCCCGTCATCCACGATCTTCGTGACGACCTCCTTCATGTCGTATGGACGGTTCGGATTTTCCGGCACGAGCGTGTCCAGTTCCCTGTCGGCTCGATCCGCCGCGTCCGTCGGCTCGACGGACGGCGGGTCCTCCATGTTGTTCAGAGGGAGATACGACATCAGGTCACGGACGAGGGCTAACGCCTCCTGGTCGTTCGCCGCGGACAGGTGGGACACGCCGGATGTGGACCCGTGGACGGACGCGCCGCCCAACTCGTCGAAGGTCACCTCCTCGTGGGTCACCGTCTTCACCACGTTGGGCCCCGTGATGAACATGTAGGACGTGTCCTCCACCATGACGACGAAATCGGTGATCGCCGGGCTGTACACGGCGCCCCCGGCGCACGGCCCCATGATCACGGAGATCTGAGGCACCACGCCGGAAGCCATGGTGTTACGCAGGAAGATGTCGGCGTACCCGCCCAGGCTGACCACGCCCTCCTGGATACGTGCGCCGCCCGAATCGCACAGGCCGATGACCGGCTTTCCGGACTTCAGCGCCATGTCCATGATCTTGCAGATCTTCTGTGCGTGTCCTTCCGCCAGGGATCCCCCGAACACGGTGAAGTCCTGGCTGAACACGTACGCGTGACGGCCATCGACCGTCCCGTACCCCGTCACGACCCCGTCCCCCGGGATCTTCTTCTTCTCCATCCCGAAGTCCTGGCAGCGATGCGTGACGAACATGTCCATCTCGACGAACGAGCCGGGATCCAGCAGCAGATCGATCCGCTCGCGCGCCGTCAGCTTGCCTCGCTCGTGCTGCGCGTCGATGCGCGCCTGCCCACCGCCGACCCGGGCGGCGTCACGCATCTTCTCCAGCCGTTCGCGGGGTGTGGTCATTCGCTGAGTTCCACCAGCACGCCACCTGCACCCTTCGGGTGCACGAACGCGACCCGCTTGTCAGCCGCACCCTGCGTAGGCCTGGCGTCGACCAGACGCACACCCGCCGCACCGAGGTCGTCGAGCATGGTCTCGATGCCGTCCACCGCGAGACACAGGTGGTGAATGCCGGGGCCGCGCCTCGCAAGGAACTTCCCCACGGGCGAGTCCTCCTCGGTCGGCTCCATGAGCTCGATCCGGTGAGGCCCCTTGGTCAGGGTCGCAACGCGCACCTGTTGGGATTCCACGACCTCGATGCCCTCGAGATCGAAGCCGAAGCGGTCGCGCCACATCGGAATGGCGTCGTCGACGGAAGAGACGGCAATGGCCACGTGGTCGATGCCCTTGAGCATGGGGGGATGTTAGCTCAAAGCACGGGGACTTCCCTGTACCTGCCGAAGACCGTCTCCAGGGCCTCGCAGATCTCGCCGAGGGTCACCCGTGACTCGACACACTTGAGGACGCGCGGAAACAGGTTGTCCAAGCCCCGGGCTGCCTTGATCAGGTCGGAGAGGGCGTCGTCGGCGACCGATCCAGCGCGGTCCGCCCGGACCTTGCGGACGTGCTCCACGCGCGCTTCGGCGACACGATCGTCCACCTTGAAGATCGCCTCCGGTTCCGGGTCCTTCTCCGTGTAGGCGTTGACTCCGACGATCTTGGACCGGCCGGCCTCCACGGCCTTCTGATGTTCGTAGGCGGACGCCATGATCTGGCGCTGGACGTAGCCCTGCTCGATGGCCGCAGGTGCGCCGCCGAGGCCGTCGATCTCGTCGATGAAGGCCTGTGCGCGCTCCTCCAACTGGTCAGTCAACTCCTCCAGGAAAGGAGCACCGCCCAGGGGATCCACTGTCGAAGCGACGCCCGACTCGCAGGCGAGGATCTGCTGCGTCCTGAGCGCCAGCTTCGCCGACGCCTCGGTCGGCAGACTCAACGCCTCATCCCTTCCGTTGGTGTGGAGACTCTGGGTCCCACCAAGGACGGCGGCGAGCGCTTGAATGGTCACACGGACCGCGTTGTTCTCGTACTGCTGGGACGTCAGGGTCGATCCCGCCGTCTGCGTGTGAAACCGCAGCACCAGGCTCTTCTCATCCGTCGCACCGAAGCGTTCCCGCATGATCCGCGCCCACATCCGACGGGCGGCGCGGAACTTGGCGACCTCCTCGAACAGGTCGTTGTGTGCGTTGAAGAAGAACGAGAGGCGACGGGCGAAGCGATCGACGTCGAGTCCGGCGTCCACGGCAGCCTGCACGTACGTGATCCCATTCGCGAGCGTGAACCCACATTCCTGCGCGGCCGTGCATCCGGCCTCCCGCATGTGATATCCCGAGATCGAGATCGTGTTGAAACGTGGGAGGTGCTCAGCCGCATGGCCGAAGATGTCGGTGATGATCCGCAGCGACGGGAGCGGTGGGAATCGGTACGTGCCGCGAGCCGCGTACTCCTTCAGGATGTCGTTCTGGATCGTCCCGCGCAGGTCTTCTCCGGCGACCCCCTGCTCCTTGCCGACCGCCGTGTAGAGGGCGAGGAGAACCACCGCCGTCGCGTTGATGGTCATGGACGTCGAGACCTGGTTCAGCGGGATGCCGTCGAGCAGCTCGAGCATGTCGTCGAGGGTGGCGATGGAAACGCCGACCTTGCCGACTTCTGGCCTCGCCAGATCATGGTCAGGGTCGTAGCCAATCTGGGTCGGCAGGTCGAAGGCAACGGACAGGCCCGTCTGCCCGGCGCCGAGAAGGTAGCGAAACCTCTCGTTCGTCTCCGACGCCGTACTGAACCCTGCGTACTGACGCATGGTCCAGGGTCTACCGCGATACATCGCCGCGTGAATGCCACGCGTGTACGGATAGCTCCCCGGAAGTCCCGTAGCGTCGATGTCGGCGGCGGCGCCATACAGGACCTCGATGGGAATTCCGGAGGATGTGTGAATCGGGTCACCACCGTGCTCGTCACGGAACGCCGTGAGTTCGGGAGGAATCGGCTCAGTCATGGCGTGGGCAGACCCGCAGGTCCGCCATCCCTTAGTACTCCCGGCGCTGACGTGACGACGGAACGCCCAGGGCCTTCCGATACTTGGTCACGGTTCTACGCGCCAACTGGATGCCGTGGCTCTTCTGCAGCAACTCGACAATATCATCGTCGCTCAGAGGGCTCGCCTTGTTCTCACGGTCGATGATCTCAGTGATCTTATGCTTCACCGACTCACGCGATTCCATGCCGCCATGCACCGAACGCGTCCCTCCGGTGAAGAAGCTCTTCAGCGAGAAGATGCCTCGATGCGTCTGAATGTGCTTCTCGGAAGTCGCACGCGAAATCGTGCTCACGTGGACACCGAGGTCATCTGCAACCTGCTGCATCTTCAACGGGTGCAGATAGTGCGGGCCAAAATCGAGGAAATCCCGCTGGTAGTGGATAATGCGCTTGGCGACGTCGAGCAGGGTCTTCTGCCGCTTCTCGACCGCCATGATGAACGCACGAGCAGAGTCGACCTTCTTCTTGACGTACTCGCGGTAGTCCTTGCTGATGTCCTTCGAGGAGAGGGCGATCCTGTATTCAGGGTTGAGGCGCAGCTCAGGAACGTACTCGTTGGCGAGCCGCAGGTCGTAGTCGTTACCGTTCCACTCCGCGATGACGTCCGGCGTGATGTAGTGGTTCGCCTCCTCGACCTCCGCGAGCCCCGGGCGCAACGTCAATGATGCGAGCTCCATGAGGAGCTCCTTTAAGTCTTCCATGGAAAGCCCGAGACCGCGCGCGACCTTGGGGAGCCGGTTCTTGTCCACATCGTCGAGGAATTCCTCGATGAGCTTCTTCTTGAGCTCGTACTTGGGGTCGCTCGTGGTGAGTTGCAACAGCAGGCATTCCTCGCGGGAGCGAGCGCCGACGCCGCGCGGCTCGAGTCGCTGGATGCGGCCGAGCACATATTCCGCGTCCGCCTCGTCGAACGCGTCTGCCACCGGCTCGAGGATCTCTTCCAACGGATAGGCCAGGTACCCCTCGGCACTGATGTTGAAGATGATCTGCTCGGCGAGCTGCTGGAAGCGCTCGTCCACATCGAGGAGAAGGTATTGCGCGGTGAGCTCGTCCTGCAGGGACGGCCCGGACGAGGCCGTGTTCTGCATCGCCTCCATCTTGGCGTTCAGCAGGCCTTCATCACGGGAGCGGGGACGGCGCAGGGACGGGTCGTCCCAGATGTCCATCTGCTCGTAGCGCTCGAGTTCGTCCTCCTTCAGCCCGTCCTCGGAGCCCTCCTTGACCTCGGCGTCCGCACCGTTGTCACTCGACTCCTCGTCGGCCAGACGCTCGGCCGGCGTCTTCTCGAGGAACTCGTTGGTGTCCAGTTCCTGCTCGATGGCGTCCAAGAGGTCCATCGCCGGAAGCTGCAGCAACTCGATCGACTGGATGATTTGCGGCGCGAGCTTGAGCTGAAGGTCAAGCCGCTGGTTGAGCCTGATGTCCAGTCCCACGCCCTAAGATTCCTCCTGCGGCGCGCTGCGCCGCCCCTCCAGAGCGTCCGCAAGCACCTCCGTCCCCGCAAACTCGATGCTGAAACCGGACGGCAATCCGCGCGCGAGACGGGTCACACGCGCGCCCGTCCCTTCGAGACGGCGCGCCAGAGCGAGCGCCGTACCGTCGCCTTCCGCGTCCGGATTGGTAGCCAGAATGACCTCGGCGACGCCGCCGGCACGGACACGCTCGACAAGCCGATCGGCCGTCAGGTGCCTCAACGCCGAACCTTCGTGCGGCGACACATGCCCCATCAGAACGTGGTACAGGCCGCCGTACCGACTCGTTCTCTCAAACGCGACCAGGTCCTTCGGACTCTCCACCACCATGATCTTGGTGCGGTCGCGCCCTTCGTCGGAGCAGACGGGACACAACGCCGCCTCCGAAAAGTTGAAGCAAGCGCGGCACGGCCGGAGGGAGTCCTTGACCGTACGTATGGCATCCGCGAGTCCGAGCGCCTCCTCCGTGTCGGCCTTGAGAAGGTAGATCGCGAGACGCTCGGCGCTGCGCTCCCCGATTCCTGGGAGGCGGCCCAACTCTTCGATCAACCTCTGCAGCGCTTCCGGGTAGTCAGACATCGCGAACCGAGTTGCTCCGTTGTTTCGTTTGGGCTCCGAACACCCTGCAGTGGCAGGGTTTGCACGCCCAATTTAAGCACCTCATAACGGCATGTGAAGCCCGACGGGGCGGAATTGGCACGCGAATTGCTATTGATTTCTACGGCGCCCTTGATCCGCGTTGGATTGAACGTTGCGAATTACGCACGCGCAAAGCGACGTGGCCCTTGGATTGCGGTCACGAGTCGGCTGCTTCGCCGCGGCGCTCAGAGCATCCCCGGCAGATCCATGCCGCCGGTGATCTTGGACATCTCGGTCTCGTGAAGCGCGCGCGCCTTGTCGAGGGCCTGGCGAACCGCGATGAGGATGAGATCCTCCAACTCCTCGAGGTCATCCGGGTCGATAGCGGCGGGCTTGATGCGGATCGCCTCGACCTCCTGAAGACCGTTCGCAACCACGCTCACGAGATCCTCGGGCGCCTTGCCCTCGACCATGCGTTGCTTCAGGTCCTCCTGCACCCGGGCCATGTCCTCCTTCATCCTCTTGGCCTGGGTGAACAACGCGTTGGGATCGAATGACTTCGCCATGGTCTCTCTCTCAGGATCGTGCCTACAGGTCAGGGTCGTCGATGTTCACGACTTCGCCGCCGAAGCTATCGAGGATGCGGCGAACCCCCGGATCCTCGTAGATCTTCGTTTGCCGCGGACGCTTGTTCTCCTGCTCCGCCGTCGGGACAACGTAGGCGGTCTGCAGGCGCATGCCGAAGACGGCGATGATCGCGGCCTCGACCGTGTCCTTCAAGCTCCCTTCGAGTTGCTTCTGCTTGAAGTCGGCGCCGGCGGGCAGGCGCAACGAGAGGATCGTGCCGTCCATCGACTCCGGAACAGCGTCGCGAACCAGGCTCGCGGCCCGCGGTTTCTGCTGGCGCACGACATCGACGACCTTGGTCCACTCGGCGCGAACCACATCGATGGGGGGTGGTCCGGTGCGCTGCGGCGGCGCAGATGGCGGCTCTTCGTCCTTCAGCGTCGAGGGCGGCGGCGCAGATGGCGGCTCTTCGTCCTTCAGCGTCGAGGGCGGCGGCGAAGCGGGCGGGGATGGAGACGACACACGCTGGGCCCGGGACTTTCGCGGTGCCAGGACGCGCTCGCCTGACGGCTCCGCTTCCTCATCCAGCCGGGCGAGGATCTCGCGGACGGGCAGGAGGTCCGTAGAGCGCGCGATCTTCAGGAAACTCAGTTCGAGCTGCAGACGTCCCTGCCCGGCGAGCTTGATCTCGCGGCGGGCATTGAGGCAAAGACGAAGCGCCAGGAGCAAACGGTCGATCTCGAAGTGCTCGCGGATGATCGAAATCAGCCCGGATCGGCGGCCATCCCCGCCGCCGGGGAGATTGCATGCGTCTCGCACCATCGCCTCGCGAAACAACTCAGTGATCTGACTCAGGATCTCTTCGGCGTCCCGTCCGCATTCGAAAGCGGTGGTGAGGCCGTCCATCACACCACCGGCATCGCCGCGGGAAGCGGGCTCGATGATGTCTTCGAGGACCTGACTGTCGATCCGGCCAAGAACCCGGTCGAGGTCGTCGAGCCCCGCCCCGCTCCCCGCGAAGGACACCAGTTGATCAAGCAGGCTCAGGCTATCGCGCAGCCCCCCTTCGCTGCGGACCGCGATCTCGCGCAGCACATCCTCCTCGACACTCAGTCCCTCCTGCTCCGCGACCCATGAGAGGCGGCCCACGATGTCGTCGAGAGAGATGCGACGAAACTCGAACCGCTGACAACGGGAAACGATCGTCTCGAGGACAGCGTGCGCCTCTGTCGTCGCGAACACGAATCGGACATGCGGGGGCGGCTCCTCCAAGGTCTTCAACAGGGCGTTGAAGGCCTGGGTCGTGAGCATATGGACCTCATCGATGATGTAGACCTTGTAGCGCGCGTTCGCGGGCGCATACGCGACGTTGTCCCGGATCGTCCGGATCTCGTCGATACCGCGATTGGACGCCCCATCGACCTCGATGACGTCCATGTCTTCGCCGCGGGCGATCGACTCACACGTGTCGCACGTACCGCAGGGTTCGCCGTCCTCCACGTTGGAACAGTTAAGGGCCTTCGCGAGGATCCGGGCCATGGACGTCTTGCCGACGCCCCGACTGCCGGCGAACAGGAACGCGTTGGCGACCCGATCTTCCTTGAGCGCATTCCGAAGCGTCGTGGCCACGGGGTCCTGGCCCACGACGTCCTTGAACGCCTTGGGACGGTACTTCCGGTGGTATGGCTCGTAGCTCACGCGTGCATCGCTCCCGGGAAATTTTGGAGTTTCAACTCCGCGATCCCCTGATTCCCGGCGCCGAAGCGGCCGGGAGAGCGAGCCACCCCCCGGTCATGCGACTCCACGACACACGGTCAACACCACGTGAGGCTGCTCGGTTCCCCGCCTGACCTGATTCGTGGGTGTCCGTTGCATGGGACACGATCGAGGAGTGGCTCCCTCCCCCGGACGTCCGGCAATGCCGGCCCGGCTCAGGAGCAGGACATGGTAGGTCACCCCCCCCCTTCAATAAAGGTCCGTGTCGAACCACGGCGCCCGGAAGGCCGCAGCGTCGGGGTTTCGGCTCCCCGAGCAGGTCCCGTCAAACGGGCAGCGGAGCCCGCATTCGAGGTCGGAAGACTGGAGTAACGAGCAGTTCGCCTCCAGCGTGCACGGCCCGGTCGTACAAACCGGAGGGTGATCGTAGAAGCAGCAATTACGACCGACCATCCACACCAGCCGGTCGAGCGTCGCGAGATCGACGATCTCCCCCATGAGACGCCCCGCCTCGAGGGCCGCGCGGCGAATGCGCACGTCCTCCGCCTCGGTCATCTCCCCGCCCCGCAGCAGTTCGCGCGCACGCGACCCCTTCAGTTGAACCGCGCCTGTCCGGAGAAACACGCGAAGGAGGTGGTAGTCGATGGGCAACCCGAGGGCATCCGGGTCGACCGGTTCGAGGACGCCCGCCGTCCGGAGAAACTGGACCAGCAGGAAGCTCTTCTTCCTCGCGGGATCACGGTAGGCGTGCAGGCGCGACAGCCGCTCGAGCAGCCCCGCCCTGCCCTCGAGGCGCCCCTTGGAGGCGGCGATGAGGTTGGCTGCCGCCCCGGCATATCCCTCGAGCAGCCGTTCCCCCATGTCCTGCAGCAGCGCCACCCGTTCGTCGACGCGGTCCACCGTGCTCGAATCCGGGTCACCATCGTCGGAAAGCCATGAACGTAGCTCATCTCCCGTCACAGACCGGAGCCTCCGCGCGGTGAAACGATCGGGTTCCTGGTCGAGTCGCGCCCGTAACCGGTGCACCAGGTAGTCGCTTCCCCGGTACTTGATTCCGTCCACCACACCCTCGAGGGAACGCGTCTGCTGACAGATCCCGATCCAGGCGAGGTGGAAATCGGGGATCCGAACCTCGGCATCGGGATTCCGGGGCGACGGCACGAAATGCTCGTCGCACGGAGAGATGCCGACCAATCGCGATGCGAGGTCGCGACAGCGGCGTCGGTCCACGAGAGTGACCAGACTGGACGGCATGGGGTCAGCTATCAGCTATCACCCCTCGGCTGTCAACCGCCGGAGAACGGAAACGTGCGCGCCTCGCGGCCTCCGGCGTGACATTCCGGTGGCGACGGCGCTCTCTCCATGGGCGGGATTCAAGAAAATCCGTCCACGATCAGTCTCGGAGACCTACGATCGGAAAGCCGCTAACCTTCAACCGCTGGGAGAGCCCGACATGGACCGCACCCGAATCGTCATCGCCCTCTTGTCGCTGGCCGTGGCCGCCCCGGCCCAGACGTCGCCGCCGCAGCAGGTCTGTCACGGCTACAACTACGCCAATAACAACGCCAGCATCTTCCAGGTGCTCGCAGGCGTGGAGCAGGGCATCCTCTACGTCGTGCCGACAACGGCCCCGTTCGTCGCCGACCAGGTCCAGTTGTTCTTCGCCAGCCCGCCCGGGACAGGCGGCATCATCAGCATCACCCCGGCCCAGGGGACGATGCGGCTCGAGAGCGCCGACCCGTTGACTGGCCTACCGTCCGGGTCAGTCCTGGCGAGTGGCCCGGTCGGGTCAGGCAACTCAGGCAACTCAGGCGTCATCGCCATCGGCGCAGGGTGGCGCGGATTCTCGTTCCCATCGATCACCTTCGCGTCGAATCAACTCGTCTGGGTGATCTTCAACGTCTCTCCCTACCCCGGGCCCGGGAACCTGGGCGTCCAGAACAGCGGCCCCGATACCGTCACGTCGAGCCAGAACACGGGCGCCGGATGGAGTTCGCTCAGCGTGGCGAACCGCTTCAAGTTGCGGTTCCGCTCACCCAACTGCAACCCGCCCGGAACGGGTGCCCAGTGGGTCACGATCGGATCGGGTTGCTACGCGTCGACAGGGTTCATCCCGACGCTCACACCGAACGGTCTGCCGACCCTGGGCGCAAACGTATCGCTCACCGTCGGCAACGCGATCCCGGGGCAGATAGCGCACCTGTTCTTCTCCATCGGCGTCGTATCCAGCGGAGCCACCATCCTGCCGAACGGGTGTCCACTGTGGCTGGACTGGACGTCCTTTTTGAGCTTCGTCCAGTCGGGCATCAACCCGTTGATCCAGCTGCCCGTTGATGCGCTGGGGACCGCGTCCTTCCCGCTCGGCGTTCCGGTCAATGTGGGAGTCATCGGAGTGCCCATCGGTTTCCAGGCTGCCGTCGACGATCCTGGCCTGCAGGGATTCAGCGCCACCGAAGCCCAGGTAGGTGTCGTCGGATGGTGATCCCTCCCCAGGAACCGAGGCCCAAGAAACGAGCCCCCGTCGGCTGACCGCTCGGGGGCTCGTCTTAAATGGCGGAGAGGGCGGGATTCGAACCCGCGGTACGGTTACCCGCACACACGCTTTCCAAGCGTGCTCCTTCGACCACTCGGACACCTCTCCTGTGTCTCTTTGCGCGCCCCGCACAAACGGAGCTTATATGGCGGTGAGGTAGGGATTCGAACCCTAGGTACCCTCGCGGGTACACCGGTTTTCGAAACCGGCCCGTTCGACCAACTCCGGCACCTCACCGAAAGGTGCGAAAGTCTATGAATGGGAGGAGGCTCCGTCAACGGGCGGATCGCTCCCATTCCCTCCGCGGCGATCCTGGAAGAACGCCCTCAGGATCTCGGAGCACTCAGCTTCAAGGAGCCCCCCGTCGGGCTTGACGCGGTGATTCAGCCTCGGCTCGTCCACGACATTCAATATCGAGCCACAGGCGCCGGCCTTGGGGTCCCCGGCCCCGTAGATCAGGCGAGGCACCCGGGCAAGGACGATCGCCCCTGCACACATGGCGCAAGGCTCGAGCGTCACATACAGCGTGCAATCTTCAAGTCGCCAGCTCTCCAGGTACGCCGCCGCAGCGGTCATGGCGATCATCTCTGCGTGGGCCGTCGGGTCATTGAGCATCTCACGCTGGTTGTGTCCCCGCCCGATGATCCGTCCCTGGTGGACCACCACCGCGCCCACAGGCACCTCACCCTCATCAGCGGCTTCACTCGCCTCGCGCAGCGCCTGCCGCATGAACCTCTCATCGTCGTTCACGAAACGCTCACTCTTCCGTCACCGATTCCCCGGCCCCGCCCTCTGCGTCTTGAGCGGCGGCTCGCTGCGCGTCCTCGTCGGAGGGTTGCTGCGGCAAGCCCAGCACGCTCCCGCCGCCCACCACGGTCTGCCGCGGCCCCCTCGGCGGCGGCACCGACGCGGTGTGAACGACCGCCTCGCCGTCGGCACTGCGCAGGTGCAGGTCACGCTGCGGGAAGGGGATCTCGATGTCCGCATCGCGGAACCGAGCGAGCATGGCGGCACGCAGGTCGCCGGCGATCTGCATGCGGTTGTCCTTCATCCGCGCCCAGAATCGGATGCTGAAGTCGAGGCTGTTGTCCCCGAACCCCACGAAGTAGATCGATGGCCCCGGCTTCTCGAGCACGAGCCCGTGGTCATCCAGGCAAGCCTGGATGATCTCCATCACCTGACGAACGTCCGAATCGTAGCCGACGCCAACGGGGATCGCCGTCCGGAGCAGTGGCGTCCCCGACGAACGGTTGATGAGCGTGCCTGTGACCAGGTCCCCGTTGGGAACCACAACGCCGACGTTGTCGAACGTCATGATCGTCGTGGACCTCAGGTTGATCTTCTCCACCGTCCCCATCTGGTCGCCGATGATGATCTGGTCGCCCACCTTCAGCGGTCGCTCCACCAGAAGCATGATCCCCGAAATGAGATTCGTGACAATGTCCTTGAGTCCGAAGCTGACGCCAAAAACGAGCGCAGACAGGACCACGGCGATCTGGTCGCCCTGTACGCGCAAGACGTTGAGGACGACGACCACGCCAATCGCCACGACGCCGTATGAGGTCAACGTCACGATCGCATAAGCGAGTCCCTGTTCGATCTTCGTCGCAGGCAACAGGACGAAGCGCAGCCATCGCCGGTAGTGCTTTACCAACGCGACGGTGGCGTAGATCGCGAACAGCCCCGACATGAGCCCCGCGGCCGTCAGACCGTCATCCCCGCCCAGCATGGGAACGTGCAGGAACCCCCAGTCCATACGACGCCACACACCCGCCAGGGCGACCAGGGCCGACACGATCACGACCAGACGAAGGCCCGACCGGGCGAGCATCTCCCAGAACCAACTCCGACCGTCCGCCATGAAGCGCTGGTCGTCGTCGTAGTCCTCCTGGCGCACGACGCGCGACCAATCGCAATCAGGCAACAAGCGCCGCATCATGGCGCGGTAGAGCAGGATGGCCACGGAGACGATGCCGACCGTGGAGAGCAGACATCTCTCAAAATAATCGACCGCCTGGTGATAGCCGAGCGCATTCAACGTGAGCAGGAAGAGCACGGCCGCCACGACAAGCGGGTACAGCACGACGACAAGCGTCTTCATCGAGGTAGCGACCCGCCCCTCGCCGCGGATCATCCTGCCAACCACCGACGGACGGCAGACGCCGACCAGCAGGATGATCGAGAACGTCGTTCGGTAGAGGAACCACCAGAACTCGACGAAGCCCGGATTTCGGTCCGGGTACTCGGCGGCCTCCATCAGCAATCCGACGCCGACGAACGCAAACGAGACATGCAGCAGCCAGCGCCCCGCCCGGTGGAGGACCCCCGCGAGCACGTTGTCCACGTCTATCAACCGATCGTCGGGGTCCGTTGGGTGGAACAGCACGTCGAGCAGTACGCGGAGAAAGCGGTAGCAGAACGGCGCCAGTGCGAGCACTGCGACGACGCCCGTCTCCCACGGCCAGGCCCCCCACACCGCACAGATCCCGCAATACAGGAGCCCGAGCATGAACACGAACTCGGACCTCCGGATACCGGCACCGATGATGTTCCAGAGGCCGGCGTTCTTCCCCTCCCGACCCTCGAACCACGAGTACGTGGCGGGCAACTTCTTGTGGATGAGCCAGAGGAGAGCCGAGAGCAGCAACACCAGCCCGGCCATCGCGAAGAGACGCGTGCGATTTTCCTCCCTCTTGGCCGTCTCGAGCCAGGCGTCCGTGGTGCTGGAAACCGCATCCAGCGCGTCAGCGGGCAGGGTGCTCGCATCGGCCAGCGCGCGATTGAGAGCTGCCCACGAGATCAGCGAGTCCTCGCAACTCCAGAGGAGTCGTGAACGAAGCTCGGCGACGCTCACCGCGAGGCCGGCGTATGTATCCGAGAGTTCGTTCTGCTCGTTCTCCGTCTCTCCCCAGAGATTGATCTCGGCCAGCTTCCACTTGTCGACCGACTCCGTGTAGAGCCCCAGCTGGGTGCCCCACCTCGCCATATCGTCATCGGAGGCATTCGCCGCACGCGCCGCCGCGAGCAGCGCGTCCTCATCGTGCTCGCGCTCGAACTGGTTGGCGCGATTGATGGCATCGCGCTGACGCCGCCGCGCCCGCTTGCGGGTATCCGTCAACCTCTCCTTCGCAGAGGCCAGACGCTCCAGGCGGCCCTCGTTCTCCAACAACAGGTCCGCAAGCTCCTCGGTTGAGAGGCCCAGATCCTCCTCCTCCAGGTCCGCGGCGAGGCTCCTGGCTTCCCCCAGGTCGATGGCGAGCAGCCCGGTCGCGACCTTGCTCGTCCAGGCCGCCAGATCCCGGCTGGCCCTGTCGCGATGCGCTTCGGCGTCGAGAATTCCGATCTCCATCTCGAAGAACGGGCGCGCATGGTCGGGTGCATCCGCCAGCTTCGCCTCGAGGTCCGCACGCTTGTCCCCCCTCGCCTCGTCCGCTTCATCCGCCAGGATCGACACGCGCTCCGAGATCGCCTCCAGCCGGGACTCAGCGGCCGCCTGCTCGCGTTCCGAGATCTCCTTGTTGAGCTCCGCCTCCTTGGTTCGAAGTGAGAGCCTCCCGGGGTCCGCCCCGGCTTCCGTCACGTCGAGATCACGTTCACCAATTCTGAGAACGATGAGCTTGAGGAAGGCACCCTCACGCGCCGGCCAGAGCTTGTCCGGCAGCGCCTGCGATGACTCCAGATCGGCGACCAGGCTCTTCGCTTCGTCCCACCCGGCTCGCGCCTCCGCAACGTCATTGCGCTTCTCGGCGAGCGCGCTTGTCACGCCGGCGATGACGGCGAGCGCCTCGCCCGCCTTCGCAACCGCCTCCTTGCGACGGTCGTGCTCTGCCTTGACCCGCCCCTGCTCCTGCCTCAGCGCATCCAGGTCTTCACTGGTGGCCGGGTCCATCCCCTCGAATTGATCCGGAGTGTCGAGCCGTGCCCGCAGCTTGCGGATCTCGCTCTCCAACTCCTCGGGTGTACGCGCCTCCGACTGCCTGGCGGAGTTCAGCGAGGCGACCGCGTTGACCTGGGCGGTGAGCGTGTTCTTGAGCTCTCGCTTGAACCCCTCGTCGGAGTGCTTCTCGACCTTGGCCATCCCCGACTCGATGCGTTTGACGACCGCGTCGAGGTCCTCGAGCCGCGATTCACGATCGGCGAGAGGGATCGCGAGCAGGTCCGGAGGCGGGTCGCCCTGGCCGAGCGCGACGGACGCGAGAGACAAGAGACAGAGGAGAATGCGCAAGCGGGACTGCTCCTTGTGGCGCCGTTGGCCGGCGTCGTGCGGATGGTAGCATCGGCCCGGGGGGATTGAACCGCGTCATGGGTCGAGCCGAAGTCATCATCCTGCTCTCGTTCGTCCTGGTCGGCGCCGGTGCGATCGCGCTGGAAAGCGCCGGGCCCGCAGCGGTTCGGATCACAGCCATCACCGCCTGCTCGCTCCTCGTCACCCTGATGGTGGTGGGGCTCTTCATGCGAGCCCGCGTCAAGAAACGCCGCTCCCTCGGATCGGGACCCCCCAGCCCCGGCCGGGCCACCTCTAACGAGCCAGGTAACCCAGCCCGCGCAGCTTCGCCGACCTCCCCATCGGTACGATCCGATTCGCCGGATCGGACGGGTTGACCAGCTCGAACGCGAAGCCCACGGGGTGCCTCCCGGGGCGTTCAAGAAACCAACTCCTGTTGTTCGCGTCCCCCATCCGGCCCCATCCATCACCCAACGCAACGAGGTCGAAACGCGTGAAGTCCTTCGCCATCCGGTCGTACGCGACCGTGCCCGAGAACTTCGGTGCGTAACCGAGCATGAGCAGCCCGTTGGGAGTGGTCGCTTTCCCTGGATCGAACGTGGAACCCATGTGGGCCGATCCCTCCGCACGCATGCGAATGTGCTTGTCGTCCACCGCCTCCACCACGAGCTTCAATGCGGCCCTGTGGACCTGACCCTCAGACCACTCGAAGCCCTCTGAATAGACGCGTCTTGGCGTCAGATGAAAACGGCAGAGACGCATGACGATGGTCCGCGGCACGACGATCACCATCCCGACCTGGGGGCTCGAGGGGATCAAGGCCTTCTTGTCCTGCTCGGTGATCCAGGCGAAATCGGGGCTCGCCTCGAGGTACGAGCGGAGGTTCCTCTTCCGACGCGGTCGTTCCCGAGCCATCAGCGGGAAATCACGCGTCGTGCAGCGCCCGAGCGTGCCGTCTTCGTTCCGGCGTAGCAGGCGAGCATGGATCTTGAGGACCAGTCCGCGCGCGGGCGGGGGGAGCGGCGCGACCGACGGGTCCGCGACCAGATCCGGCACCTTCACCGCGCCAGGTGCCCTTGCCTTCGACGGCATCCGGCGGAACCTTGCCATTGCCTTGAACGGGTCATCACCACCGCCCAGGTGCCGGCCGTTGGCGGCAATGCACTCCATGTAGCCAGCGGACGTCGGGAAGAAATTCTCGCCGAGCGCCTTTGTCAGAAAGCGGCCCTCGGCATCGTCTCGTTCGCGGGCCACGCGCGTCTCGACGCTCACTGCCACGAAGTTCTTCGCGATGAAATCCGCCGTCCTTTTCGTCCAGAATGCGGACCCCCGGCCCGCCCTGGCCGCCGTTCAGCAGACGCCGATGGGGCCGCCACCGGAACCGGCCCAGATGAAGATGGGCTTCCCCTCCTTCGCCGCCTGCTTGCGCGCCTCCCATACGCTGGTGCGCCAGGGGACGCGCATCCAGTGTGACTCGCCCGGATGGGGCTGGATCAGCGCGTGAACGTCCTGAAGGCCTTGCGCCACCCCCACAACGGCCAGCAGGCTCCACACCGAGAAACCGCGAAGGACCAGGGATCTCATCACGGACATGGTGCCAAACACGCACATCGCTTGTCCACACGAGGAAACGAAAGTCGCCAGCGCTTGCCCTCGCACCGACGGCATGGCCCGTCGCCGGGAAGCTCAGACATCCAGATCGAGTCGGGCGACCCAGTCTCCGGCAGTCGCGGGGGTCAACTCGGACAGTTCGTCGAGCAGCGGTTCGAGCAACTCCCGGTGATCGCTGTCGAGGACGATGAAGTCATGGTCGCGAACCACAGTCGACCAGCGATCGAGCTCGTCGCTCGTGATGTCTCCCTCCACAAAACGCGTCAGCACGGCGATGGCGTCATCCGGCGTCAAGCCGATCTCGACTTGCCCGCCCTCGTCCTGCTCTTCCCCCTCGTCCTGTTGCTCCTCCTCACCTTCCACCATTTCGCCCGACTCCGGATCCAAGCCCCCGAGCTCGGCCAGCACCTCCTCGGGAGGTCGGTCGTAGCGAACGAGCGCCCTCAAGATCGACTCGCGGTGGGTCACGTCAAATCCGCCTCCAGTTCCACAAGCACCTGGGCCGCCTCCCCGCGAATGCGGCCGGGATCGCGCAGGTGGGCAATACGCAAAACCAGGGACTCGCGGGCAACGTCGTCGTCTTCCTGATTGAGGCTACGGGCCAGATCCACGAACTGCGAAACCTCCCGCATCACCGTAGGTGTTGTGGCAATCTCCGAGAATGTGTTAAGCCGGTCGGGCCGCTGCTCCAGGTACGGGGACAGGCGGTCAACTACGTCTGACGCGAATCCAGCGCCCCCCTCCTCGGCCCCATGCACGATCCCGAAATCGGGTGGTGCTTCTCCGATCAGGCAAGCGAGGAGGTATGGATTGCGCAGGAGCGCCCCGTGCGCGAAAGCGACGGCATCCCTGCCGCGACCGAGCTCGAGGCTAGCGAAGCACGCGACGAGCCAGGCGTCCGCGGGCGCGGACGCGCGATCGGGCAGCGCCTCCAGACAGGCGTCCGGAAGGCCGAGCAACAACTGGACCTCGGCGAGCATCTGACGGACACCCAGTGGGTCCGTCTCGTCCGCTTGGAGCACGCGGCGCAGCGAACCGATCGCCTGCTCCCACGCGCCGGCCATCAGGTCGCAACGCGCGAGTCCCCCCAGCGCTTCGATGACGGTTTCGTCTCCCCCACCGTCCCGCGCCCGGCGTCCCGCCTTCGATCGGGCTCCCTCAAACGCCTCCCGCGCCTCGGAGAGATTGCCCTCCCGAAGATGAACGTCGCCGAGCAGCAGGTATCCGTCTGGCCGGCGCGGGTCGAGGTAGACCGCCTCGCCGGCCGATTCCAACGCCGGGACGTAGTCTCCGTCCTGCATCTTCTTCCACGCGTCGAGCAGCAGCTCGTCCGCACGATCCTCCTGCGAGCGGCGCACGCCACGGCTGACCGTCCGTTGCCGCCGATGCCACGGTATTCGCCTATTGCCACGGTCGCCGCTCACACCGACGCCTCGCGCGAGCGCAGGAGCTTGCGGGTCTCGGTGGTCACCCGTTCGAGATCGACCTCGTCCCACGGGACGAAGCGACAGCCACCGGGCGCGGCGCCCACGACATCAGCACGCACAGCGACCGAACGGATCCGGTGATGGGTGATCGCGTGACGAGCTTCAGCCACCGGCTCGTAGGTGCGCACGTCGTCGAATCCCAGATTCTCCAGCACCTCGCGCACCACGTCCGGTGGGTTCTCGCCTGCCGGTCCCCAGCGGCCCGGAAGCTCGAGAAAGCCCGGGAGGAGCGACGCGTCGGCGGGCCGCTGGACGAGAAGAACGCGGCACCCTCGTTCCACCCACGCACGCGCCGAGAGGACCGGACGCGACCGCCTGGGTGGTTGCCTCACCGGCAGCGTCGCGACACGACCGGTGAGGCGTGCCGCACAGAGATCCGCCACGGGGCATGCGTCGCAACGGGCGCTCTTCGGGCGACAGACCAGGGCGCCGAGCTCGATAAGCGCTTCGCTGAACGCGGCGGCACCTCCCTCTGGAACGTGCGGAACGAGCCGCTCCCTCAGGCGACGTCGCGTCCCGGCCTTCCCCACATCACCGTCGTCCGCGAATAGGCGCGCCGCCACCCGCGCGACGTTGCCGTCGATCGCGGGCGCCGGTTGGTCGAAGGCGAGGCTACGAATCGCGGCCGCCGTGTACGGGCCCACACCAGGCAAACTCAACAGGTCCTTCTCGTCCGACGGAATCGTCCCGCCGAAGCGCTCCACCACCGCCCGCGCGCCCAAACGCAGCCCGCGCGCGCGGCGGTAGTAACCGAGGCCCGACCACGCCGCTACAACATCTTCCTCCTCCGCCGACGCGAGCGACTGAATGTCGGGAAAGCGGCGGAGAAATGCAACGAAACGAGGCACTACGACGTCCACGGTGGTCTGCTGCAACATGATCTCCGAAACCCAGGTGGTGTACGGAGTGCGTTGACGGCGCCACGGAAGGTCGCGACGGTTGCTCCGGAACCAGTCCACCAGACGCCCCTCGAGCGTCATTAGTTGCCGCTGGAGGCCGCGGTCTGGCGCGGCGTGTAGTGAACCGGTGACGTCGGAAAGAAACCACCAGTCTCAGCGTCCTGCAGTCCCTCGACGTAGGGCCGCTCCGGCTTTCGGTCGTTCTCCTTGCGGACGAACGCACGCGTCCGCAGTTCGATAAACCCTGGTGTCAGGATGCGCCCGGAAGGGCGTCGACCTCTTCGGCCGATGACGTCCCCTTCGGGAATGAACGTGCCACCGAGAATCCAACCGTGGACGTGGGAGCCGCGCGGGGCGACGCCGCTGGACTTCATGCGTAGCGAGAGATCCGCGAACTCCAGCCAACCGCGTGTTCTCATGGCGTCGGGGCGGGGCTCCACGACGACCGCACCCCCGCCCTGCTCCGTCGGCGGTTGGGGGCCCGAACACCCGGCCAGGAAGAACAGCACAGCAAACACAAAGGACGGACCGCAGTTCATGCTTCGGAGATCTCGCTTCCCTCAGCGACCTCAGGCCTGCGCCGGGCGCGTTCGGGTCGTGTGGCGACGAATCTCCGCCACGACCTTCCGCGGAAACGCACTGGTGTCGATGGGCTTCTCGACCGTCCCGGTCTCGCACCCCTTCAGCACCTGCTCCGCCACCTGACGCTGGCCCTTCTCAGTAACGACCAGGAGGGGTACGTCGTGGCGCTCCGATTCCTTGCGGAGACGTTCGAGACCCTTCGGGGCTCCATCCGCCAGATCGAGATCGACGATCACCATCGTCGGTGCGACGCTGGCCAGGGACCGACCAGCTTGGTCGAGCGACCGCTCACGCACCGTCGTGATGTCGTTGGCCTCGAGCAGGTCGGCCATCAGGGTGAGCTGGAACGGGCTCTCGGCCACGATCATCACGCTGGCTCGTTGCATCGTTCCACTGCCTCCCTGGATGGGTTCCCCTGCCCCTCCTCACGAGCCCCTATCCTATGCCCGCGGGGGAACTGCGAAAAGGCAAAAGCACCCCTGGCGCAGCGCCTGGGTTCAACGAACGGTTAATCGCAACTCGTGCTGCCGAAAATAGATGCGGAGAAATCGCGCCCACTCGACCGGGTCCATGTCGCCGTAGCGCGGATGCGCCCACCTGACGCTCTCGAGGAACGCTGGTGTGTGCTCGTGGAGCAACGCGATGAACCCGGCGGCCCATACGACGTGGGCCTCCTCGAGCGCGCTCGGCGTCATGGTCACCCCGCCCGGGTCGGTTCCGGGGAGAGTCTGCAGGTTCTCGGGGAAGCGCCATGTGGTCAACGCGAAGCGCAACTTGGCCGACTGGCTAACTGATCGCGCCCGTGGTCTCGTCAGTGCGCCCCGGGCGGCGACGATGCGCAATTCCTCGAGCACGGACGAGGCCGTCAACGCGAGGTGCCGGAGGGTCTCGGCCACGCTCCAGCTTCGACCCCGTGCGCGGCGCCAACCCTCCGGGTCCCCCGAATGTTTCGAGACCAGGGTGTGGGCTGCACGATTCGTCAGACGAACGTCCTGCTCCGCGCGCGCGACGCGCTTGCGGGCCTTTTCGTCAGCAGACATGAGCACCGGGTCCCATCCCCACCTCGTACACCCCCACCGCGTCGCCGCGCGCGGGATAGGCACCGACATAGGCGCCGACACACCTCGCCACCGCATCGCGCGACCCGGGCTCAGCCAGGACCTGGACCATTCCGCCCCAACCACCCCCAGCGTAACTCGCACCAAAGACGCCCTCACCACGACGCAATTCACGGAGCAGCGCACGCGTCTCGGGGATGCCGCATTCGAAGTTCTGCGTGAGACTGTCAGCCGACGCCCACATGAGGCGCCCCAGCCCCACCAGGTCTCCGCCTGAAACCGCGCGCGCACCGAGCTTCACGCGCTTCACCTCGGAGTAGTAGTGCTCGGCCCGCCTCACCAGTACCGGCGGCAGTTCCTTCCTTCGACGACGATAGGCCTCAGGCGAGATGTCACAGAGCACGGGGATCGGGGACTGGGACCCCAGGCATCGTGACGCCTCCCGACACTCGGCGACCCGGTCGTTGTAGGCAGTCATCTTCAACACGCGCGGAACCCCCGAGTCGATGAGGAACCACGTGAAGGGCGGGGTCGCGCGGGCGAAGCGGTGGAATCGCACGGTGCCGTCCTTGCAATCGATCGTCACGAGAGCGCGGTCCCTCCCATTCAGGATGGTCGTCGGATCGAGCATGCCGACAGCGACCCCTGTGGATGCCTGCTCCGCTGCACGCACCAATTCGGCCGAGCGCGTGGGCGCCAGGTCCAGTTCGTTGGCTTCCGCCACGGCCAGCAGGATCGCGACCTGCAGGGCAGCGCTGGAAGAGATACCCCCGGATGGGAGCTCTCCAGCCACCACCCCCTCGATGCCACGGACGAGCGCATGGTCCCGCGCCAGAGTCCGCACGACGCCCTCCACGTACGCGGTCCAATCCTCCGAGAACGGCCCGTCGTCCGATTCGACGGGCACCCGGGCGGCGCCAGGGTGGTCCTCCGAGATGACACGCACCTCGCGTGCATCCGTCGGACGCCACGTCATGGTGATGCCACGATCGATGGTGAAACCGGACGTCAGACCGTCCTGGTGATCGGTGTGGGCGCCGAGAGGACTGAGCCGGTACGGAGCACGCACCGAACGGCACGCAGGCTCGCCGGATGGGCCGAAACGACGCTCGATCTCGCGCACCGCCGCGTCATGGTCCCCGGACATGGCCCCATGTTCCCGAGGACTGCGGAGCACGACAAGAGCCGCCGACCACAACTGCTCTCAGGGTAAATCGATAGGTCATCTCGTCGCGGGGAAATCGGGTTTTCTTGACACCGCCCCTCCAGTCGGGGAGCCTGGAGGGAACTGTGGCGGTCAGGTGAGTCGACCTGACCACCAGCGGCCCCCAATCGTGCAATTCGATGAAGTACTGGAAGGCGTCCGTGGCCGCGTCGGACATCCTGACCTCGTTCCTCAAGAAATGACATTCGGAGACATCCATGTCCCTTCGTAGTCAAGTCGCAGTGCTGCTGGTCGCGCTCGTGGGCGCACCGCTCGCAGCACAGGGTGTCGGCAGTGTCACTGCCGGACCGTTCAACGTCGAAGCACCCACCGACCCCGTAAACGGGACCGTCGGCACTCAGGGCAACCTCGGTGTTGAGTACACCGCCGCGTCCGCTGGCGGCGCCGCCCCGCTCGGTGCCCTCGTCAACACAAACGCCAGCGTCGAGTCGTTCTGGGTCACCTCCCGCGGAACCGTGGACCCGATCCTCGGGACCTGGGTCACCACTGCCCCCCACACCGTGTATCAGTACGACATGTCCGGGAACCTGCTCTACCAGTTCACGCAAGCCTCCACCATCGCGGCAACGGCGTGGGGACACCGTGACATGGCCGCGGACATGACTGGCGACTACATCATGGTCGGCGACGACGATGGTGTGAATTGCTTCGATCGCCACGGCAACTACGCTGGCGGCGCCGCCACGAACCCGGCCCCCGTCATGGCCGCTAACGGTCCCCAGCTCGTCGGCTTCCCGATTCCGCTGCCGCCGACGACCCTCGGCTCGGCGACCCACCCCGCGTTCCCCCGCGCCCTGGCCTACAACCCGAACGGCAACGGCGGCAACGGGTCGCTGTGGACCGGCAACTTCGCATCCGACTTAATCGAGTTCGACCTGACCGGCGCGCCGCTCGCATCCTTCGTGTACAACGGCCTCTGGTCGCTCTACGGCCTGGCGTGGGATGCGGAGCGCAACACGCTTTGGGCATCGACCTCACCCAACCAGGGTGACCTCGTGGAGATCGACCCGACCACGGGCATGGAGACTGGCAACCGCATGCTACGGGCGATCGGCGGCGCCCAGGGCGGTGCGGACATCTGCTACCGCAGCGGCCCCGGAGTCCCGCACAGCGAGGTCGTCTACCTGTCGCAGTCCACGCCCGACTCGGTCGTGTTCCAGCGTCTCGC
>JABSRK010000169.1 GCA_013213915.1 Planctomycetota bacterium | reverse complement strand
TCCCCGTGACACGCAGCGAGATCGGGGAAAGGAGCGGCCACCACGGCGGTGAATCGGTGCCACATGGCGAGTACGTCATCCTCGCACGTCTGCAGGGCCTCGGCTGCGATCGGTGCGCCCCGCAGAACGGTCCAGCGTGCGGCCAGATGGGCGTGGAAAGCGACCGGATCGGGTGCGGCGCCGACCGCTTCCGCCTCGCGCAGGTAGACGTCTGGGACGTGCTCGGTCGGCAGCAACAGGGTCGCTCCGGCGTCGAACAGGACAGCTCGGGCGTCGTACGGCATGGGGTGGTCAGGTTATACCTTGGGGAGCCCATTCCCACCCAGGAGAGCACTCGTGCCCAAGCCGACCGAGAGAGGGATCGCTCCCGCGCGCCGCGTGCGCGATGTCAAGTACGCCGTGCGCGACGTGGTTGTGCTGGCGGAACAGCTGGCGGCCGAAGGCCGAAGGATGCTCTACCTCAACATCGGCGACCCGAATCCGTTCGGTTTCCGACCGCCCGAGGCCATGATCACCGCGGTCAAGGAGGCCATGGACGCGAACTTGAACGGGTACGCGCCATCGGACGGCATCGACGCCGCGCTCCAAGCCATCGGTCGCGAGACCGCGCGCAAGGGGGTGCGCTCGCCGGTCTACACGTGGACGGGGAACGGCGCCAGCGAGGTCATCGACATGGCGCTGACTGCGCTCGTCGATCCGGGGGAGAATGTGCTCACGCCGTCACCTGGTTATCCCCTCTACACGGCCCTGCTCGCGAAGCTGGAGGCGGAGAACCGTCCGTATCAACTCGATGAAGACAACGGCTGGCAACCGGACGTGGATGACATCGCGTCGCAGATCGACGCGCGAACCCGCGCGATCGTCGTCATCAACCCGAACAATCCGACCGGGTCGGTGTCATCCGAAGAGACCTTGCGCGCGATCGTCGATCTCGCGGCGGAGAACGACCTCGTCGTGTTCGCGGACGAGATCTACGACCGCCTGCTGTTCGACGGCAAGGAGCACACCGCCCTCGGCAGTCTGCGCGACGACGCGACTGTCCTGACGCTCGGTGGCCTGTCGAAGAACTGGATCGTGCCGGGCTTCCGCATCGGCTGGGGCGTTCTCGGCGGTGATCCCGATCGCCTGGGCGACTACGTCGAAGCCATCCAGCAGTTGGGGCGCGCCCGCCTGTCCGCCAACCACCCGGAGCAGTACGGCATCCCCGCCGCCATCGACGGCGACCAGTCCCATCTGGCGGAGATGATCACCGGTCTTGAAGCACGACGGGATCTGGCCATGGAGCGCCTCAACGGAATCGACGGCATCTCCTGCGTCGTCCCCGAAGGTGCGTTCTACGCCTTCCCGCGCCTGCATCTCGATGTTGAGGACGGGCAGTGGTGTGCTGAACTCATGCGGGAGACCGGTGTCGTCGTGGTGCCGGGGAGCGGATTCGGGCAGAAGCCCGGCACCCAGCACTTCCGCATCGTCTTGCTGCCGCCGCTGGACGTGCTCTCCGACGCATGCGACGGCATCGCGGCGTTCACGACCCGAACAACCTGAGAGAGATGCCTGAGGTCCGAACCGCATGAAGGCGACCCTTCTCGGGATCGACGCCGGCACCACAGGTGTCACCGTCATCCTCTATGACGAGGAGCTGCGACCGCTGCGTCGCGCGTACTCGGAATTCGAGCAGCACTACCCGCAGCCAGGGCGGGTCGAGCACGACGCCAATGAGATCGCCGAGGTGGTGCTGCGGCTCGTGCGCGATGTCACGGCGGAACCGCCCGCGCCCGTGGCCGGGGTCGGTATCACCAACCAGCGTGAAACTCTTGTGGCTCTCGACGCCGATACGGGGCGCCCGTTGGCGCGCGCCATCGTGTGGCAGTGTCGGCGTTCATCCGAGATCTGCGCGCAGCTGCGCTCCGACGGGCACGAAGCGGCGTACCGAGACGCGACGGGCCTGCTGCTCGACCCGTACTTCTCGGGCACGAAGATGCGGTGGCTTCTGGAGAACGACCAAACCGTGAGCGCGGCGGCGCGCGCCGGACGCCTGCGGCTGGTCACCGTGGATGCGTTCCTCGTTCACCTGCTGACGGGAGGCCGCGTGCTCGCGACTGATCCCACGAACGCCTCACGTACCTTGGTCTACGACATCCACGAGCGCGCCTGGTCCACGGATCTCATGGGCCCCCTCGGCGTCGATCAAGGGATGATGTCCGAGGTGCGTCCCTCCGCCGGTGATTTCGGAGTGACGGACGTCGATCGGGTGGGCTTCGCCGCGCCCATCACAGGAGTGGTGGGGGACCAGCAGGCGGCCCTGTTTGGACAGGGATGCCACGCACCGGGGACGGCCAAGAACACGTACGGCACGGGCTGCTTTCTCCTCGTCAACGCCGGGACGGATCGCCCGACCGCACCGGACGGGGTGCTCACGACCCTCGCCGCCGGGCCGACGGGGGAGGCGGTGTATGCGCTGGAGGGGTCTGTCTTCGTCGCCGGTGCCGCGGTGCAGTGGCTCCGCGACGAGCTGGGGTTGATCGGCGATGCTGCCGAGACCGCCGCCCTCGCTGCGTCCTTGGACGACAACGGCGGCGTCTATCTCGTTCCCGCGTTCACCGGGCTCGGGGCTCCGTGGTGGGACCCGGACGCTCGTGGTGTCCTCTGCGGGCTGACCCGTGGCTCGAGCCGCGCCCACATCGCGCGGGCGGCCCTGGAGTCCATCGCCTACCAGACGTCAGACCTGTTCGCGCTCTTGAAGGATGCCGCCGGACACGCCGTCAACGAGCTGCGGGTCGATGGGGGAGCGGCGCGCAACGACTGGTTGATGCAATTCCAGGCGGACGTCCTCGGCGCGCCCGTGACCCGGGGAGAGGATCTGGAGACGACGTGCCGCGGCGCCGCCTTGCTTGCCGGCGTGGGGGTGGGTGTGGTTTCCGACCCATGCGGCGTCGCAGCGTTGGCGGAGGACCGGTCGGTGTTTCAACCGACGATGGATCGGTCCGTGCGAGATGGGTCCATCGCCATGTGGCACCAGGCCGTGCGTCGTGCCCGTTCCGACATCGGCCCCTGAGGACCGGCGGGATGAACTATCGGTAGATGAACCGACGCCTGATGGGGTCGTAGGTCACCCCGCCCTGGGACTGCTGGGTCTGGCCGGTCGGCCCGACGGTGTACGGCACTCCAAGACCCGGGGCTGTGGCCGGTCCGATCCAGAAGCTGCGATCGGATTTCTGGAACCCGAATCCACCGAGCCTCACGCCGACCTGGTCCTTTTCCCAGTTGTAGAACGCGCCGTCGTTTCCGTAGGAGCGATAGGTCCGATTGGCCGCGAAGCGGTTGGCGTTCGCCTGCCGCAGGCCGCGCAATCCGCGAAGTCCACGCAGCCCGCGAGGCTGGCGCAGGTGCGCGTTGGCGCCCCCCAGGTTCCGTGCACCGGCCGACTGGATGAAGACCGGATCGGTCGACGCACGCCTGCCGTTGGCGTACGTCCCGGAGGACGACGCGCATCCGGAGAGGATCACGGCCAGCGCACACACGATGATGGGAAGACGCATGGTGGGGCAACGATAGGTGTTCCCGCCCCCACCCGTCAAGGGCCGGGTGAATCTCGCGTCTGCCGACGGTGAAGGGATCAGCGGTTCTTGTCGCGCTTGTCGCCTGACGTCTCGTCCCCCTTCCCCTTTTTCTTCTTGTCCTTCTTCCTGCGCTCAAGTTCCTTCTCGCGGTCGAGATAGGACGTGCCCTTGGTGATCCAGTCCGGCGCCGCCTCGCCCTTCACGTAATGGCCGAACCACTCGCGGACGCGCCAGTGGTAGTCGACCTGGTTGGGCTTCTTCCGCAGCCCGTGGTTCTCGCCCTCGTAGACGAGCATGACGAGCTGCTTGTTGGCGAGGCGAGCGGCGTTGTACATCTCGATGCCCTGGTGCCAGTCCACCGCGCCGTCCTTGTCGCCGAACGCGATCAGCAGCGGCGTCTTCAGCGTGTCCATGCCGAAGATGGGGGAGTTGGCCATGTAGGTTTCCACGTCCTGCCAGAACGGGCGATCCATGCGTCCCTGGCTCTCGTGGAAGATCCGTGCGTCGGTGCCACCCGAGTTCCAGTAGATGGACATGGACATGCTCATCATGTTGGTCAGCGGTGCACCCGCGACGCCCGCCGCGAACAGATCACTGCGCGTGACGATGAACGCTGTCTGGTACGCCCCCCACGAATGGCCCACGAGGCCGACTTGTGCCTTGTCCACCTCACCCTTGGCCAGAACGGCCTTCACCGCCGGGACCACACACTCCAGTGCCGACACTCCCGGGTTCTGGGCGCGGTAGACGATGTCCGGCTGGTAGACGAAGTACCCGAGCGACGTGAACACCGTCGGGTTGTAGGGACGCCGCTCGGACGGCGCCGTGTACGCGTGCAGGTTCTGCGAACGCTTCTCGTAGATGTACACGATCATCGGATACGTCTTCCCGCGCTCGTAGCCGGCCGGGTAGAAGAGCGCACCCTGCAGCTTGGCCCCGCGGTCGCTCTCGTAGTCGATGAGTTCGCCGCCAGTGCTCCACGCGTAGTTCGCCTGCTGGGGGTTGGTCTCGGTGATCTGGCGGGGATCGGCGTGATCGGGGCCGGTGACGAAGACGTCCGGAGAGTCGGTGACCGCCTGTTCGCTGTACACGAAGACGTCCGCGTTCTTGGCCTTCGCCAGGCTGCCGAGGCGCTTGTCCTTCAATTGCAGGACCTGGAGAGATGCGTTCTTGATGTCGAGTCGCGCGAATCCGGACTTCTTTGTCCGTTCACCGGTGACCGACAGGTACACGGGCTTGCTCGTGTCCACCCACTCCTCGTCAGGGTCCAGATCGAGCAGTCGATAACGGGTCTCGGTCTCCGCGCCGCGAGTAAGACGTCGCGCCTTCGAACCATCCACCGGGATCTGCCAGATGTCGAACCGTGAGTTCAAGAGCACGGAGCGCGAGTCCTTGGCCCAGCCGGCGACGCCGTACGGAGGGTTCTCGTCGGTCAGTACGCCACGCTCGTCATTGATGAAGTCGCCTTTCAGATCGCCCGTGAAGGCGCGGACCACGTCCGTGCGCAGGTTGTATGACCACCAGACGCCGTCCTTCACGTAAAGCAGGTGATTGCCGTCCGGGCTCGACCCGTACGCGAACTTGTGGCGCTCGAGGATCCGCTGGCGGTTTCCCGTGCGGGTGTTGACCAGGTAGATGTCCGAGAGCTGGGGACCGAACATGGCCACCCGCTCGTGTCGGGTCGTGTCCCGCCCAACCGCGAAGGAACCCGTCTCCATCGTTGTCGTGCTGTCGACGACCTTGTCCGCGAGACGCACGAAGACCCCATCGTCGAGCCAGTACGCGCACAGGTGACTCTTGGTCCGGTCGCGGGACGCCGTCTTCTTCTGCCTCGGGATGATGTACACGTCCCCGGCATGCCAGACATCGACGCCGGCCGGATCGTCGAGGCTCTCCCGGAGGCTCTTTGTCTCTTCTTTGTCGTCCTCGTCCTTGGCGTCCTTCTTCTCCTTGTCGTCGTCCTTCTTCTCGTCCTCCTTGTCATCCTTCTTCGCTGGCGGATGGTCCCACGGACGGATGCCGAAGAAGACCGCATCGGCCGCGTCGCGCCAGGACGGCGCCTTCGACGTGATCCGCATGCCGTCGGGGAACTTGCGGTCGGTGCGATGGTCGTACACCGATTTCCTTGCCTCGCCGTCGAGACCTCGCCAGGCCACGATGACGTGACTCGGTTCCTCGTCGTCCTCCTCGTCGTGGTCGGTGATGCGGAGGAACGCGAGATCCGCTGCGTCGTCGCGCCAGGAGAGCCCCGTGTAGCGGGCCTTCTTCGAGTCGAGAACCCGCAGGGTGCCGGTGGCCGCGTTCAGGAGCGTGACGCTGCCGCCGACCATGTCTTCGGTATCCACGATCATCGCCAGCAGCGGCGCATCTTCGCACCATGCGTACGAACCGATGTTGCCGAAGCACAGCTCCTCGCCTGTGGCCAGGTCGCGCACGACCAGATCCGCGCCCCCCTTCTTGCGACCCTTGGCGCGGTACCGCTTCATGGCGACACGCTCGCCGTCCTCGCTGAAGCGGAAGCCGGACACGCCCTCGACCTCGAGGGTCTCGCCATTGGCTAGCTCGCGCAGCTCGAACGCGTCCTGCACGGGCTTCTTGGCCTTCTCGAGCTTCTCCCGCTTTTCCTGGGACATGCCCACCAGGTAGCCCAGCCACCTCCCGTCTTCGGAGAACCGCGCCCCCTTCCCGTACGCGAACGTCTCCTTCTTGTCCGAAGCGATCTCGCGCAGCCGCAACTCGTCCTTGCCATTGCTGCGACTGACTGAGTAGGCCAGCCACTTCCCGTCCGGCGACATCGTCCCCGAGCCCCGCAACGACTCCCACTGTCCGTAGTCCTTCGCCAGGAGTGGCTGTTTTTCCTGGGCGGATACGAGAGCGGCCAACAGGCAGAGGAAGGGCAGGGTTCGGGATGGGGCCACGGTGACTCTCCAGTTGAGGACGGGGGAGGAAGACAGGCCGGACAGCATACTGGGTCGCCGCACCTGGGAGCGTTCGCCGGTTAGGATCCCAGCCATGGCCTCGCGCTCTGGACCGACCCCGGAACCCAGCAGAGAAGAACTTCGAGCGGCGCTGCACGAACGGCTCGTGGACCGCATCCGGTCCGTGAAAGGCGGCGGGTGCTTGATCCATCTGGCGTGCGGCAGCGGGACGTTTACGCTCCACATTGCCGAGGCGCGGCCCGATCTGGAGATCCTCGGACTGGACACGTCCACCGACCGGTTGCGCAAGGCCACCGAGGCTGCGACTCGCATGGCCGCCACTGGCCGGGTGCGCTTTGAACGGGCGGACTTCTCGGTCCTTCCGCTCCCCGACCGGACCGCGTCCATCCTGGTCGCCGTCGGCGTCCTCGGCGCTGCGGTCAATCCGCGAGCCGTGGTATCGGAGATCCACCGCGTCCTCGCCAACGACGGCATCGCCATCCTCATGGAGGACGTGCCCGAGGGAGGCTCGCAGGCGCACCGTGGCACGCTGCTGCCCTCCCTCGGCCGACTTGGCCGCGACGAGAAGGCCATTCGCGAACTCGTCGCCCGATCGCCCTTCCATACCGACGCCACCTTCACGAGGCAACCCCTCGGCGGAGATCGCTCGTTTCTCGAGATCACCCTCGAGCGTCCTGCGCCGCCACCGCGGGATCCCACGTCCTGGCGCAGCTCCTGATTCTCCCGTCCCGGTTACCGCCGGGCGCCAGTCTTGATCCTGGGCTTGCAGCTTCTACGATGGCACTTCACCTTCGGGGCGTGGCGCAGCCTGGCTAGCGCGCTTGAATGGGGTTCAAGAGGTCCGGAGTTCAAATCTCCGCGCCCCGACTGCACAAGGCCCGACACAGCGGAGAGTTGTGTCGGGCCTTTGCTTTGGGTGGGAGCGGCCAGGGGGCCTCGTACTCGTTTAGTACTCACTTAGGGCGAGTGCGATGGCGGACACCAGGACGATGTGTTTGGAATCGGTGTCCGTCGGAGTGGTCCTGCTACTGGACGATGTACGCCGATCCGTCGCCGAACGGGAACTGGATCGATGTCCAGGCGCTCGTGTTCGGCAGCATGCCCCCGAGGTTTTCGTCGATCACGCTGTCAGTGACGTTGATGTTGGGCTGCAGCCCGAGCCCGTTGAGAGTGTCGAAGCTGACCAGGGCGGGATGAGTTCCGGCCGCGCCGAGCGAGATGCCGGCGACCGTCGCCGTGGCCCCCCAAGTCCCGTCAGTCGTGAAGCCGCCGACCTCGTGGCCGTTCGGGCCATGGAGCTCGATGTTGTAGCTGGTAACTCCGAGGCCACCCGTGCCCCATTCGGTCACGTTGGCATACGCAATCGTCATCCAGGATCCGAGTCCAACGGAACCGTTGTTGGTCACCGTGATGGTGCCGTAATTGTGGGGCTCGAGGTCGCCCAGGAAACCGATACGCGGCATCTGCGTCTGCCATTCGACCGCCGTCGCC
>JABSRK010000168.1 GCA_013213915.1 Planctomycetota bacterium | reverse complement strand
AAGTGCTGCTCAGCGTGGCTGGGCAGAACCAGGACATCTGCGCCGAACCGGAGGCCCGGGTGCGCTTCCGTGCGTTCGGCGAATCCGGCCTCGACTTCCAGCTCCTCTGCTGGATCCCGGACCCGGTCCTCAAGGGCAGCACCCTGGACGCCCTGAACACCGCGGTCTACAAGCGCTTCGGCAAGGAGGGCATCGAGATCCCCTACCCCAAGCGCGACGTCTACCTGCACGGGACGCCCGCCGGGCCCGAGGCGGCGGGGAGCCCGGAGGGCGAGACCGACCCGAGCTGAGACTGGCCCGGAGAGGTCACTGGTTCGAATCCAGCATCGCCCATCCTGCGCGTGAGCGGAGACGAAGTCAGCGCTGCTTGGATGAGCCCCCCGACGAGGTCGAGCCGGCGGCCGCGGGCTTCTCCTTCTTCGGCCACACAGCGTGCTTCGGCTTGTTGAAGCGGTGCTTCTCCCGCTCGCGGTCGGCGTAGGCAACGCCCTCCTTCATCCACTCGGGGGCAGGGGCGCCCTTCAGGTGGTGGTCGAAGTACTGCTGCATGCGGCGGACCCAGTCGTTCTTGGCCGCCGTGCGGCGGATGCCGTGGGCGTCGCCGACGTAGTTGAACATGTAGGCCTCGCGACCCAGGCGACGCAGGGCACAGAAGAACTCTATGCCCTGGTACCACGGGACAGCGCCATCCTGGTCGTTGTGGAGGATCAGGACCGGGGTGCGCACCTTGTCCGCCGAGAAGATCGGCGAGTTCTCCAGGTAGCGCAACGGGTACTCCCAGAGAGAGCCGCCGATACGCGACTGGGTCTTTTCGTACTGGAACGCGCGCGACATGCCCGAACTCCACCGGATGCCGCCGTAGGCACTGGTCATGTTGGAGACCGGCGCGCCGGACTCCACCGCGGCGAAGATGTTGGTCTTGGTGATGAGGTAGGCGGTCTGGTATCCGCCCCAGCTATGCCCGGCCGCGCCCACGTGCTCCTCGTCCACGAAGCCCTGGTCCATCAGGTGCTGCACGCCCGACACGACGCATTTCAGGCACGACTCCCCCGGGTACCCCTCCTGGTAGACGATGTCCGGCTGGAACCACAGGTAGCCGTTGCTGACGTAGTACGCCGCGTTGGGCGACGTCCCCGCCGAAGGTCGCACGTAGTTGTGCAGCCCTGACGAGGTCTTCTCGTAGAAGTACACCATCATGGGGTACTTTTTCTTGGGATCGAACCCGTCCGGCTTGACCAGGAATCCCTTCAACTCGATCCCGTCCGCGTTGTGCCAGCGGACCAGTTCGGACTTGCCCCACCGCACGTTCTTCTGCTGCGGGTTGATGTCGGTGAGCCGCTTCGGGGCGGCCAGGTCCATGCCCGACGTCCACAGATCGCCACACTCGGCGAACGTGGTCAGGGTGTAGACGCAACGGTCAGCCTTCTTCGCCTTGGTCAACGAACCGAAGCGCTTGTCCAGCATGACCACCTTGTTCGGTCCGTACGCCCCGTCCACCGAGTCCGTGTAGTAGCCGGACGCCATGGTCTCCTGGTTGGTGGCGGCGAACATCAGGGTCTTCTCGGTCGGAACGAAGCGCTCCTCCGGGTCGAGGCGCGTGTAGCGCAAGCGGGTCTTCTTGGCGCGTCCCCATCCGTCGGTGACGCGCCTCGGCTTGGATCCGTCACGACCCATGACCCACACGTCGAACCGGTCGTTCAACAGAATGCGACCGTCCTCCGTCCAACCGGCGATGCCATGGGCGCCCGCCGGCTCGGGCCGGTCGTCGTCTTCGCGATGGAACGGGACCTTCAGGTCCTTCGTCAGGCACACGGTCTCACCCGACGACACGTCCACCGCGAACCACTGGTTGTCACGGAAGAACGCGAGCGTCCGGCCGTCTGGCGACGACGTGCCCCGACCGCGGAGCTCCGTCACGACCCGGGTGCGTTCCCCTGAAGCGATGTCGACGACGTACGCGTCGCTGTAGCGGCCGTCCCAGGAGACCGTCTGCGCATACGGGACGGCGTCGTGGACGAGGGCGTGGGACCCGGAGGGGGTCAGGAACGCCACCTGGTCGGTGTCCTTGGTGGAGACCACTGTCATGCGGTCCTCGCCGAAATGCCACACGCACTTGAGCGACCGCGAACGCCCCTGCTTCGCCTGCATGGGCTGCAACAGGGGATCCTTCCAGTGCCACAGGTCGAGGGTCACCTTCTCCTCGTCGAGGAGCTTGGGCAGCTCGGGCTTGGGCAGCTCCGCCGCCCCGAACATCAACACGCTGCCGTCCCGTGAGAAGCTGAGGCCCGATCCGCCACCGCCGCCGCCCCGGCGACCACCACGGCGGCTGCTGCGCCCGCTGCTCCCGCTGCCCCGGGCGGGCGCCACGCTCCGTCCCTCCGGGAACCCCTCCGTGTCCACGTGGGACACGATACGCTTGGCCGGTTCGTCGCCCAGATTCCAAGCGTAGAGGTCGGACGTAGCCTTCTTCGTCTCCCGATCACGGCGATCGCTCACGAACGCGAGACGGGTCACCTCCCGGTCGGTCGCGAAGCCGCCGTAGCTCGCCGCCCCCTCCACCAGGGTCGTCCGGCGGCCGCTCCCAAGAACGACCGCGAACAGCCCTCGGGTGACCTTCTCGTCGTCCTTCTTCGAATTGCACGCGAACCAGCAGATGCCCTTCTTGCGCGAGATCCCGTAGCTCACCACGCCCTCGACCCGCGTCTCCGAGCCGTCCGCGAGATCGTGCAAGACGAGGGGGGTGCCATCCTTCAGGTAGTCGGGCGTCTTCTTGCCGCCGCCACCGCGGCGCTTCGGGCGATCCGGCTTCTCCTCGTCCTTCTTCTCGTCGTCGTCCTTCTTCTTGTCGGACTTGGGCTTCTCCAGCAGGTGGTAGACGACGAACGCCGGACCCTCCTCGGGCACACGGAATCCTTTCACGCGATCGATGACCGTTACCCCGCCGTCGACGAGGTTCATGATGCCGAGCGACGACGTGGGCTTCTCCTCGCCGTCCCTGTTCGATGCATCGGGCGCCCTGGGCCCCCGCGACGAACGCGACGACCGTGACGACGACGACGACGCCTTGGCGAGCTTCCCCTTCTCATAGGCGAGGGTGTCGGCGCGCGACGGGGAGATCGTGAACACGACCCAGCGTCCGTCGGAGGTGAACCGGGCGCCCGTGCCACGGGGGTGGCGATAGATCGTGTCACCGCTGGTCGCGCGAACGATCAGCTCGGCGTCGCCCACCGCCGGCCGCACGGTCACGGCGACCCAGCGACCGTCTTCACTGAGCCTGGTCCCGGAGAGGGACTTCCAGCCGTCGTAATCGTCGTGGGTGAGGGCCCGCCGCCCGCGAACCTGGGCCGACGCGAGGGAGGTGGCGAGGAGAACCAGACACAGGGTGAAGGTGGAGTTGCGCATGGGGCCCATCCTACGTCGAGCGCGCCGAAACCGCTGGCTAGACCTGAAGCCCTATCTCTTCCCGAACCCACGCCCACGCCTCCTCCTCCGAGGCCAGCCGTCGCTCGTCACGCCGGGCGCCGCGCTCCCGGACGGCCACCCCGCCCCGCAGGGAGTCGCGCCCGTCGGGCCGGGCGATGGTACAGATGGGGCCACGGGTGAACGGGGAGTCCTCCGACCTCTGGTGGTGGCGGCACATCTCCTCGAAGGCTTCGAGGGCGAGCCCCTCCTGAGGGTCGATCAGGTACACGGGCGTCAGTTCCCCGTCAGCGCCGGCCCGTTCCAGCGCCAACTCCTCCCCCGCGGGGACGATGCGAAAGCGGCCGTCCGGATCGTCCTGCCAATCCCGGGTGTCGAGCCGCAGAGGCCCCCGGAAGCCGCGCCCGAACCCCACGTCCACCAGCCAGGGCCCGCCATCGAGGAAAATGCGGAGGCAGAGATGATCCCGGGGCCGGCCATGAGTTCCCTCCGACTGGCTGAAGACCCGGGCGGACAGCCGCTCCACCCGGAATCCCAGGGCCTCGAGGAGCTCCGCAAACAGGCCGTTCAGTTCATAGCAGAAGCCCCCACGGCGCTTCTCCACGATCTTTTCATGCAGCTTTCCACGATCGAGAGAGAGGGGTTGGCCGCGAACAATATCCAGGTTCTCGAAGGGAACAGAGAGCAGGTGGGCAAGATGCAACCGTCGCAACCCATCTGCGTCCACAGCCGGAGGCGCCTCGAGACCGATGCGAGCCAGGTAGGGCATGACGTCCACCCCGTTAGTATGCCTTGCGCATCACGAGCCCGGTGCCTACTTTGCGTCAGGGAAGAGGGCGCCGAGCGGTCGCCCCGCCCAGCCCGAACACATGTGCGGATTCATCGGCATCTTCGGCCCCGAAGGGTCTCACGTCGCAGGTGAGATCTACGAGGGACTGCTCGCGGTCCAGCACCGCGGCCAGGACGCGGCCGGCATCACCACCTTCACCGACGCGTTCCACGTCAAGAAGGGCCGGGGCCTGGTCATCGAGGTGTTCAACGAGCGCAACATGGCGCGCCTGCAGGGCAACCTGGGCGTCGGCCACGTGCGTTACCCGACGGTGGGCGCAGGCGACGACGAGGACGCCCAGCCGTTCCACCACACCTACCCCATCGGCGTGTCCATGGCCCACAACGGCAATGTCACCAACTTCGCCGAATTGAACGACCACCTCTCGAACACGCGGCCGAACTCTAGTTGCGACCTGGAGGTGATCCTGTGGGTGCTGCAGGATGCGCTGTCGGAGAGGCTCCGTGCCTCGGCCGGAGCACACCTCGACGCAGACGACGTCTTCCACGCCGTCACCCAGGTCTACGAGAAGGTGAAGGGCGCGTACAGCGTGGTGGCCACCATCGCCGACCACGGGCTGCTCGCGTTCCGCGATCCGTTCGGGATCAAACCCATCTGCTTCGGTGAGCGCACGAACGCGGAGGGCACCTCCTACGCGTGCGCGTCCGAGAGCGTCGTCCTCGACGTCAACGGCTACGATCGTACACTTGACATCGGACCCGGCGAGGCCGTGTTCGTCGATCAGGATCGCATCATCCATCGTCGCAGCCTGGGAGATCAGCCGCATCGGCCCTGCATCTTCGAATGGGTGTACTTCGCGCGTCCGGACTCTTTCCTCGACGACGTGTCGGTGTACAAGACGCGGCGCCGCTTCGGTCAGGCGCTGGCACGCCAGTGGAAGGAGTCCGGCTCCCCGATCCCCGACGTGGTGGTTCCCATCCCCGACTCGGCACGGGACGCGGCACTCGCCATGGCCCTCGAACTCGACGTCCCCTACCGCGAGGGACTGGTCAAGAACCGCTACATCGGACGCACGTTCATCATGCCCAACCAGGCGAGCCGCCAGTCGTCCATCCGCCGCAAGATGAACCCGATCAAGCTCGAACTCGAGGGCAAGAACGTCCTGCTGGTGGACGACAGCATCGTTCGCGGCAACACGTCACGACGGATCGTCAAGATGGTGCGCGAAGCGGGCGCCCTGAGCGTCTGCTTCGCCGTGACCAGCCCTCCCCTCGTCGCGCCCTGCCCGTACGGCATCGACATGGCGAGCAAGACCGAGTTCATCGCCGACAACCGCTCCGTCGAGGACATCGCCAACTCCCTCGGCGTCGACCGGTTGCTGTATCTGGATCGCGACGCGATGAACGAGGCCGCCCGCGTCGGCAACACCGCCATCGAAGCCTTCTGCAACGCCTGCTTCACGGGCGACTACCCCACCGGCGACATCAGCATCGAGCGCCTCCAGTACATCGAGGAGGAGCGCCACAGCCACGGGGACAAGGCGCCCACGTTCGGATGATCTAGAGCAGGGCCGCCGCCACGTCGCGGGCGATGGCGCGGATATCAGCGCCCCGCAGGTTGGTCATGACGGCGATGGCGACTCCCCACGCGGGCATGATTGTCAGGAAGCACGCGGTGCCCGCCTGGCCGCCGCTGTGGGAGATCACGGGCCCGCCGTACGGCGCCGGCCATGGCGGCGCCGACACCCGCCAGCCCAGGCCGTAGACGATCGGCGTGCCGTCGACCGCCTTCTGTGGGGTCCACATGGCGTCACGGGTCCCCCGCTTCATGAGCTTGTCCGACATCATGGCGAGCGCGAAGCGGCAGAGGTCCGACGGTGTCGAAAGAAACCCGCCCCCCGGGATCTTCATGCTGGTGTCGTGGAGGTGGGCGTTGCGCACCTGTCCCGGCTTCGACTGTTCCCGCTTCCACTCGGGCAAGGCCTGCCATTCCCTGCGCGAGAGCTTCTGGTAGCCGCGGGTGCGGCCCGCAAGGATGGCGAAGTGGTCGTCCTGCCCCGTATGGGTCATTCCCGCCGGACCGAATACGTGCTCGCGCATGTAGGGGACGAATGGCCTGCCTGACACGCGCTCCACGGCGACCCCCAGGAGCGTGAAGCCGTAGGTGGTGTAGCTGTGCTTCGTACCCGGCTTCGCCACCAGCGGCTGCTTGGAGAAGAGCTTCAACGTGGAGACGAGATCGTCGAACGACCGCGTCCCGCGCGCCTCCCCCGGATACATGTAGTGCCGGACGCCGGCCAGGTGCGCGAGCAGCTGCCGGCAGGTGATGGGCGGGTGCTTCTCGGGCCACTCCGGAACGTACTTGCGGATGGGCGCGTCCAGGTCGAGCTTGCCCTGCTCGGCGAGCTGCATCACCGCCGTCGCGGTCAGGGGCTTGGCGATGGACGCCGTGCGGAACAGGGACGCGGTGGTGGCGGCGACCCCGTTCTCCAGGTCCGCCTCACCGAACGCCGCGGCGTGGACGACGCGGCCGCCACGGGCCACGGCAACCGAGACCGCCGGGATCTGCTGCGCCTTTCGCTGCGCATCGACGGCGCGGGCGACGCCGGCGACCTGATCCCGCGAGAGTTCCTGAGCAACGAGAGGGACGGCGACGAGAAGAAGGACAATCGAACGCATGGAGCAGCTCCACTCAGTGAGGAGGCCCGATTCTACTCGGGGGGCCCTGACCGACGAGCGCGTCCCAGTAGGATGCCCCCATGCGTCTCACCATCCTCCTCCTCATGGCGGCCACGGCATGTACCCAGGTCCGCCCCGATGTCATCATCATCATGGCCGACGACATGGGCTGGTCGGATATCGGCTGCTACGGCAGCGAGATCCGGACCCCCAACCTGGACGCGCTGGCGGCGAACGGCGTCCGGTTGACCCAGTTCTACAACACGGGCCGCTGCTGCCCGACCCGAGCGACGCTCCTGAGCGGCATGTACGCGCACCAGGCAGGCGTCGGCCACATGATGAGTGACCGCGGCTACGACGGGTACCGCGGCGAGCTGCGCAAGTCATGTCCCACCATCGCCGAGGTGATGCGCCCAGCCGGTTACGGGACATCCATGTCGGGCAAGTGGCACGTCTCCAAGTACGTGCAACCCGACGGTCCCAAGGACAACTGGCCGGCCAACCGCGGGTTCGAGCGTTTCTACGGCACCATCCACGGCGCCGGCAGCTTCTACGATCCCAACTCCCTGACCCGCCAGAACACCCAGATCGTCCCCGACCGAGACCCCTACTACTACACCGACGCCATCAGCGACGAGGCCGTCGCGTCCATCACCGAGCACCACGCCAAACGCCGGGACGACCCGTTGTTCATGTACGTCGCCTACACCGCGCCTCACTGGCCCATGCACGCGTTGCCCGAAGACATCGCCAGGTACAAGGGCGCCTACGACGACGGTTGGGACGCCATGCGCGCCGCGCGCCTGAAGCGCCAGATCGCCATGGGACTCATCGACGAGAAGTGGGCGCTCACCGACCGCGATCCCGGCGTCCCCCGTTGGGAGGACGAGAAGAACAAGCCGTGGATGATCCGGCGCATGGAGGTGTACGCCGCCATGGTGGACCGCCTCGACCAGGGAATCGGACGGATCGTCCAAGCCCTGCGCGCCACCGGGCGCCTCGACAACACCTTGATCATGTTCCTGGCGGACAACGGCGGCTGCGCCGAGGAGTACGGCAGCGGTGGGGCGGTCAAACCCGACCCGAGCAAGCCCATGACGCTCAAGCCCATGGGCAAGGACGAGCTG
>JABSRK010000167.1 GCA_013213915.1 Planctomycetota bacterium | reverse complement strand
CTGCAAGAAGATCGTGAAGTCGCAGGGCGACCTCTACGGCAGCTATCCCTTCCCCAATTATGTGTTCCTGTTCTCGCTGCCGGGCGGCGGCGGCCTGGAGCACCTCAACTCGACCACCATCGGACTGAATCCGACCGCGATGAAGCGCAATGTCCGGGCCGGCGCGTCCGTCACGTCGCACGAGTTCTTCCCCACGTGGAACGTGAAGCGGATCCGGCCAAAGGTCCTGGGGCCATTCGAGTACGAGCACGAGAACTACACCGGCAACCTGTGGGTCTCGGAGGGCTGGACCTCCTACTACGGCGACCTCACGCTGGTGCGCACCGGGATCCTCGACCGCGACGCCTTCCTCAAGAAGATCGAGGGCATCGCCTACCGCGAGCTCAACAAGGAGTCGCGCAAGCAGCACTCGGTCTACTGGGCCAGCCGCAACGTCTGGCAGCGCAACCGCGCCGACGGACTTCCTCGGGTCGACTACTACGCGAAGGGTGAGATCCTCGGTCTCGCCATCGACCTGAAGATCCGACACGTGACCGGAAACAAGAAGTCCCTCAACGACGTCATGCGTTTCTTCAACCGGTGGTTCGCCGAACGCGGCGTGGGCTTCGAGGAGGGAGACGTCGAGCGTGCCTGCACCGCGGTGAGTAATCACGACTTCGGAGAGTTCTTCGCGCGCCACGTGCGCGGCGTTCTCGATCCGCCGCTGAAGGAGTGCTTCGCCTACGCGGGGATCGAGTACACGGAGAACCACCTGACGGCGAGCCTGCCGTTCAGCGTGCGCCGCCGCGGCGGAGACCGCCGCGTGATGCGTATCCGGGGCGAGACCGGCAGTGAGATCCGCTCGGGCGATGTCATCAAGGCGATCGACGGCGAAGATCGGTTCGACACGACCACGTTCCTCGCCAAGCGCACGGCCGGCGACGAGGTGACGGTGACGTACGTCCGCGACGGGAAGGAAGGTGAAGCGAAGGTCCGCCTTCTGGAGCGGCGTACCATGATCCCGTCCCTCCGGTTCATTGAGAACCCGACCGACGAGCAGCGTCGCATCCGCGAGAGTTGGCTGACCGAAAACAACTGAGCGAGAGTGAAAGCAGACCATCCATGATGAAGTCGACCATCTTGTTTCTCCTGCTTGCGGCCCAGCTTCTCGTGGCCCAGGGAGATCAGGGCAAGCTGCTGACCGTGGCGGAATCGAGTGAGTGGCGGGCAACGGGCCTGCACGCGGACGTGATCACGTTCGTCGAGCGTCTCGCAAAGAGCTCGTCCGTCGTCCAACTCACCGAGATGGGCAAGAGCTTCGAGGGTCGGAGCATGCCCTTGATGATCCTGGCGAACCCCCCGATCTCGACGCCGGCGGAGGCGAAGGCCAGCGGCAAGCTCGTGGTCTACGCCCAGGGGGGCATCCACTCGGGCGAGTGCTGTGGCAAAGAAGCCTTGCAGATGCTCGCGAGGGAGATCGCGTCCAACCCGGATCACCCGTTGTTGAAGCACCTCGTGATCCTGCTGGCGCCCATCTACAACCCGGACGGCAACGAGCGGGTGCGCAAGAACAACCGACCAGGGCAGGACGGCCCCGTCGACGGCATGGGCCAGCGCGCAACCGCCGAGGGCTACGACCTGAACCGTGACAACACCAAGCTGGATAGCCCGGAAGCCCAGTCCCTCTCGCGGGTGATGAACACGTGGGACCCCCTGCTGGTCATCGACACCCACACCACCAATGGCTCCTACCACCAGAACACCCTGACCTTCGATGGCCCGGTCAACCCGGCAGGGGACGCCCGGATCATCGACTTCGTCAGGGAGACCTATCTGCCGGCCATCAGCAAGAGCGTCGAAGCCGAGACCGGCTACAAGACCACGTTCTACGGCAACTCCAACCGCGACAAGACGAAGTGGACGACCTACGAAGGCCGCCCGCGTTTTGGAACCCGTGCCCGCGGGATCCGCGGCATCGTCTCCATCCTCACCGAGGCCTACAAGTACGCGCCCTACAAGGACCGCATCCTGTGCACCAAGGCGATCGTGGATCACCTGTTCCGCTACGCGGCCGAGCACCGGGATACGTTCACCCGGCTCGTCGGCAAGGTCCGCACCGACACGGTCGCCAAGGGGCATGCCCCCAAGCCCGACGACAAGGTCGCCGTGCGCGCCGAGATCGCACGGATCCCCAAGAACATCATGATCCACGGCTGGGTGGAGAAGGTCCCCGAGGGCGCCACCGGCCGCCGCGCGCGGACCCGCCCGACCAAGGAGAAAAAGACCTACGAGATGGAGCACTGGGGCGCCTACAAGGCGACCCACTCGGTCACCCGCCCCTTCGCCTATGCCTACCCGGCATCGCTCACCGGCTTGACCGCGAAGCTGAAGCAGCACGGCATCCCGGTCGCGGTGGCGCCCTCCGGCGTCACGGTGTCGGCCGAGGTCTACAAGATCGACACGATCACCCGCGCGCGTCGCCCGTTCCAGAAGCACGTCATGGTCACCCTCGGGGTCAGCAAGAGCGTCGTTCCGGCCCATCCCCTCGAATCCGACATCCTGATCGTGCGCACCGCCCACCCGCTGGGAAACCTCATCGTCTACCTGCTCGAACCCGAAGCTGAGGATGGCCTGGCCGCGTGGAACGTCCTCGACGACGCCCTCTCCGAGGGTGGGGCCTTCCCTGTCGTCAGGGTCATGAAACCGATCGGAAAATGACCCCCCTCGGGCGGCGTCGGTTCGAGTCCACGGTCGGACGCCGCATCCTCCAATACGCAAGCAAGCTGTGACGGACACGTGGTACAAAGGCCCGTTCAGACGAGGAGTCCCGATGATGCGGAAACCTACTGGTTACTTGGTGGGCGCCGTGCTGCTCGGCGCCTTGGCCGTGCTGGCGCCCGCGCAGGGAGAGGCCAAGAGCCACGACGCCCTGGCCATGGCCCGCGCAAAGGCAGGGGCGGAAAACCAGCGAGTGTTGCTACTGCTCTCCGGGGGTGACGCCGCCGTCGAGAGCGCATTGACGAGCGCGCTCTCCAACTACCGACAGCTCGGCAAACTGCTCAAGTACGAGTATCAACTCACCGCACAGCCGGCGTCGGCGGTTGCAGGGCGGGCGTTGCGTGACGCCCTCGGACTGTCCGACCTCACGCTCCCCACGCTGGCGGTGCTCACGACTGCGAACGAGGTCGTCGGCCGTCTTGGCGCCGATGAGATGATCGCAGGTGATGCGTTCGATCCGGAGCGCGTGAAGGCCTTCCTCCACAAGCACGAATGCGAACCCGTGCGCGCGCAGGAGGTGCTGTCCCGCGGCATGGCGGCAGCGAAAGGCAGCGACCGACACGTGCTCCTCTACCTCAGCGCACCGTGGTGAGGCTGGTGTCACCGGCTCGGGGAGTTCCTCGAGCATCCCGAAGTCCACGACCGGATCCGAAAAGACTATGAGGTCGTGATGATCGATACGGACCGCATGACGGAAGGCAGCGAGCTCGCGACCAAGCTCCGCAAGGGCAAGCGCGGCGGCATCCCCTGGATGGTGATCCTGGACGGCGACGGCCGCGCGAAGATCACGTCCGACGGCCCGAAGGGCAACTGTGGCTGCCCCGCCGAGCCACACGAGATCGATCACTTCCTCTCGATGCTCGACGCCACGCGACAACACATGTCGGACGCTGACCGCAAGATCATCGAGCGCGAGCTGCGCGCCTACGGCAAAAAGCTCACCCATCGCCCCAAGCCCGGTGGCGGCATGAAGGCGTACCGCGACGCCGCGAGCAAGGTCCGCTTCGGGCAGTTCGAAGCCGCCGTAACCCTCATGGGCCAGGCTCTCGAGGAGGGCTTCGCTGCGGAGAAGATCCCGACGGATACGGCCCTCCGCCAGCTACGGGAAGACCCGGATCGGCGCCCTGAGCTGTTCGCCCTCATGAGGAAGCACGTCCGCACCCGTCACGTCACCCTGATCGACAATCACGAAGCAGGGCGACGGATCAGGCTCGAGGGGCGCGTGCTGGACCAGAAAACCGGAGCGCCGCTCGTCGGCGCGGTCATGCAGCTCTTCCACACGGACGCCAGCGGCGAGTATCGCCCGGGCATGGACGCAGGCGGAGGTGCTGGCAATCCGCGTCTCTGGGCATTCCTGCGCACGGGTGATGACGGCCGCTTCACCGTGGACACCATCATGCCCGAGCGCTACCCGAACTCATCTGTCCCTCGCCACGTGCACTACAAGGTCTGGATCAAGGGACGCCCGGAGATGGCAAGCGAATGCTTCTTCGATTCCGATCCCAACCTGGATGAACGCACGCGAGCAGCGGCACCGAAGAACAACTTCCCTATCGTCAAGCTCGAGCGGGGCGACGACCTTCGCATGGTCGGCACGCTGACCGTACGCGTTCCGAATGACTGACGGGCGTTGCTGGCTGGCCTTCGGCTATCACTCACGCTATCGTCCGCCATTCGAGTGACGGTCCCCCCTATTGGAGAAACGTGATGGCCAAGAAGGCACGAAAAAAGGCCGCGCATTCCCGTCCCGACACCGTGAAGTGGACGGCGCAGCAGATGAAGAAGAACCCCGGCGCCTCCATGACCGACTTGAAGAAGCTCGGGAGCGCAGCGGGGTATCACGTCTATCCGTTGATCATCGGATTGGCCCGGAAGGAACTGGGCTGGTCGCGTCCGAAGAAGAAGGCGACGCGCAAGAAGGCGCAGGCGCGCGGTGGAGCCCGGCGCGGACCTGGTCGCTCGCGAAAGGTGGACAACCCTGCGGCCGCGATCCAGGCCGTCATCACGCGCATGAACGACCTCGAACGCGAGGCCGCCACCCTGCGCGCGGCCCTCGGCAAGATAGCGGACATCGCGAGCCGCGTCTGAGCCCGATGACGGAACTGAGCGCCCCAGGCGGAGACGAAGAAAGGACGCGGCCTGTAGCGAAGTAAGCATGTTCAGCCTGCAACATGTTCACGGTCCTCGAACGGTCGGCGGCTGCGCTCATAAGGCACGGTGGGTGAGGCGGTGCTCGAACGCGGCGCTGTTCATCCTGGTCGCGACCGTAACCCTCGTGGGGTGCGCGGAGGGCGAGGACACACCTCCGGAACTCTCACTACCGCTCGACCTAGACGGTCGTCCGGTGGACGTTCTACGGCAGGCGAACACGCCGGCCGACGTGCTGCTCTTCGTCTCCACCGATTGCCCCATTGCCAACCGCTACGCGCCCGAACTGCGTCGGATCCACGACAGGTTCGCCCCCCGAGGCATCGTGTTCTGGCTCGTCTATGTCGATCCCAGCGAAACAGTGGAGGAGATCCGTCGACACCTCAAGGAATACCTTCACCCGGGACGGCCCCTGCGCGATCGAGACCACCAACTCGTCGGGAAGACGGGCGCAACCAAAACCCCGGAGGCGGCCGTCATGCTTCCGGATGGCCAGATGGTGTATCGTGGCCGCATCGACGATCGGTTCGTCGACTTCGGCAAGGTGCGTGCAGCCCCTTCCCAACGGGACCTGGAGAACGTGCTCCAGGCCATCGTGGAAGGCCGAACCATCGCGGCAACCACCACCACGGCCGTGGGGTGCTTCATTCCGGAGCTGCCATGAGAAACCGTGAGGCCATCTCGGCGCTGGCCATTGTCCTCCTGGTGGGTACGTGCGGTTGCGGCGACGACACAAGCGCTCCACCCGGGGACTCTGGGTCAGAGGCTGCCGCCCCGCCGATGTCTCCGTCCCTGCCGCCGAAGCCCGATCCTGCCAAGCCTCCCCCTGCCGCTGTGCGGGGCCCTGTGACCTTCAGCGAGCACGTCGCCCCCATCGTGTTCAAGAGTTGTGCTCCCTGCCATCGCTCCGGAGAATCGGCCCCGTTCGAACTGTTGGCCTACCAGGACGTGAAGAAGCGGGCGCGACAGATCGCGGTCGTCACAAAGAGCCGTTACATGCCCCCGTGGTTACCCGCGTCGGGTCACGGGGAGTTCCTGGGAACACGCGCGTTGAGCGACGAGGAGGTCGCGGTCATCGGAACGTGGGTGGAAAGCGGGGCGCCCGAAGGGGACCCGGCCCGCCTGCCACCGCGGCCCCAATGGACCTCTGGTTGGCAACTCGGAGAGCCGGATCTCGTGATCACCATGCCGGATCCGTACACCCTCCCCGCCGAAGCCCCGGAGGGGCAGGATATGTGGCGCAACTTCGTGCTTCCGATCCCGAACTCGAGCACGCGTTTCGTCGAGGCCGTCGAGTTCCGGCCAGGCAACGCTCGGGTCGTTCACCACGCCATCATGCAGATCGACACGACGTCCTCGTCGAGGATCGAGGACGCAAAGGACGCCGAAACCGGATTTCCCGGAATGCGCATGGCGCGTTCCCAGCCTCCATCAGGTCACTTTGTGGGCTGGACTCCGGGCAAGGTCCCGGCTCGCGCGCCAGAGGGTATGTCCTGGCGGCTCGACCGGGGCAGCGACCTCGTGCTGCAGCTCCATATGTTGCCCACCGGCAAGCCCGAGCCCCTCCAGTGCTCGATCGGATTCTACTTCGCCAGCCGACCGCCATCGCGCCACCCGGTTGTGGTCATGATGACCAGCGATTCGATCGACATCCCCGCCGGCGAGCGTGATCACGTCGTCGAGGATTTCCTGGTCCTGCCGGTCGATACGCAGGCGCTGGTTGTCTACCCGCACGCGCACTACCTGGGCAAGAAGATGGAGGTCTACGGAGATCGGCCGGACGGCACCCGCGAGTCGCTGCTTCTGATCGAGGACTGGGACTTCAACTGGCAGGACGAGTACCACTACCGCGAGCCACCCGTTCTCCCCAAAGGCACGCGGCTTACGATGCGGTTCACCTTCGACAACTCCGCAAAGAACCCGCGCAATCCGAACGTGCCCCCTCGAAGGGTCAGGTACGGCAACCAGTCCACTGATGAGATGGCGGACTTGATACTCCAGCTCCTTCCGCAAAGTGCGGAGCACGCCCTGGAGGTCAAGGAGGCGATCTGCCGACGTGCCGTCGAGAGGCGCGCGAAGTTTTCATCGCTGAGCGACCTCGGCGCGATTCTCGCCATCCGCGGGAAGCACGAGGAGGCGATCCAACAGTTCAGGAAGGGTCTCGAGATCGCGCCAAAATCCGTCGGGCTGCACGTGAACCTGGGAGGAAGTCTCGCAGCCCTCCGCAAACTGCCAGAGGCCATCGAACATCTCGAGGAGGCCCTGAGCATCGCGCCGAGCGACACCGACGCCCACCTCAACCTGGCGGCCGTGCGGACGATGCAGGGCAAGTGGGAGGACGCCGCGAACCTCTATCACGAGATCCTCAAGACCAATCCCTATTGCCTCCAGGCCCACCAGGACCTGGGAACGGCGATGCTCCAACTCCGCCGTCCCCAGTACGCCACCCTCAGCTTTCGCAAAGCGATCGCCCTCGATCCCCTGGACTTTGGGTCCCACTACCAGCTCGGCATTATCGCCTTCTCGAGTCGCCAGTTCGAGGCAGCCACCGATTCGTTCCTCAGCGTCGTGAAGATCCAGCCCAAGCACTACAAGGCGCACCAGATGCTCGCGGCCATCTACGAGACCAACGGAGAGAGAGAGAGCGTCGCACGGCACCTGGAGTTGGCCATTCGCTACGCTCCTCTTCAACCCAAGGTGAACTTCATGGCGCAGCTCGCCGTGTTTCACGCCGTTAATCCGAAATGCACGGCCGACGAAGCCGTGCGCGCGGTGTGGCTCGCGGAGCAGGCCACGCGGGCAACCGGACGAAAAGATGTGGCTGTTCTGGACGCCCTCGCGATCTCCTACGCCGCCGCGGGCGAATTCGTGCGCGCGACGGGCGCCGCCGAGGAGGCCCTCCGGATCGCCCTGACCCAGCGCGACCGCAAGCGGGTCGCCGACATCCAGAAACGCCTCGTCCTCTACCGGTCCGGCCGGCCCTTCCGGATTTCCCAACGGTAGGGGACAGTGACACCGAAGGAGCAAGCAACATGACCAGCAGATTTGTTTGGGTCTCAGTGATCGTGGTTGTTTGTGGGGTGGCTTCGCCAGCCGCAGCGCAGATATTCGATCTCGCTGACGCCGTC
>JABSRK010000166.1 GCA_013213915.1 Planctomycetota bacterium | reverse complement strand
CCTTGGCTCCCAGCAACGCCCTCTTCGCGCTCGGGATCCTGGCCTGCAACCTCGCCACGGGCCTGCCCCCTCTTCCCGGACGAACACTTCGCTCACCCGTCCTCCCCTAAGGCCCTCCTCCACAAGGCGCGGGCCCGACAGAAGCTGGAGCCCGAGCTCTTCCCGAACCTTGCCTCGATCGAGCCGGGATAGACGCTTGAGACGCTCTTTGCCGATGGTGCCATCCGTCACGAGAGCCTTATAACAGAGAGGTGGCACCTCGAGATCTCTCCGAGCCCCTCCGCGAGATCGCCTACCCGGTCGAACCCGCGGAGGCCGGGCAACGCCTGGACACCTGGCTGCAGAGCCGGGTGTACTGGCGCTCACGCGCCGACCTGCAACGGCGTATTGCCGAGGGCCGCGTCCTCGTCGATGGCCGACCCGCACGCAAGGGCGCCAAGCTCAAGACAGGACAAGAGGTCCGCGTCATGATCGATGGCCCTGCGACCGAGAAGGTCCCGGTCAATAAGATCCCCCTGCGGGTGATCCACGAGGATCGGTGCATCATCGTGCTCGACAAGGCTCCGGGCACCGTCGTGCACCCGGTGGGGCGCCATGTGATGGACACCATCGTCAACGCGCTCCACGTACGCCACCATTCGGGCGAAGGCGTCCCCGGTCCGGAACCACCCCTGATCGTCCATCGGCTCGACCGCGAGACGTCTGGAGTCCTGGTATTCGCCAAGGACGACGGGGCGCGCAAGCGCCTCGGCGACGATTTCGAGAAACGCCGCGTGGAGAAGTCGTACCTGGCGGTGGTCAGTGGGCCTGTCCGCAACGCATCCGGCACGATCGAGTTGCCCATCGGTCCGGATCTGGAATCGGACATCAGGCTGAAGGTCGCGTGCGTCGCGGACGGCAAGCCATCGCTCACGGAATACGAGGTCGGCCGCCGCACAGACATGTTGAGCCTCGTGCGCTGCCGGCCGCGCACGGGACGCCAGCACCAGATTCGCGTTCACCTCGCCGCGCTGGGGCACCCCATTCTCTGCGACGGCCTCTACGGCGATCCGACGCCGGTGACGGCAGCCATGCTCGACCCCGACGCACCGGACCCCGGCCTCGTTGTTCTCGATCGCCAGGCCCTACACGCCGAACGACTCACAATCACCCACCCCGGGACAGGCGAGGTCATGACCTTCGAGGCGCCCCTGCCCGCCGACCTCGCGGCGCTCGTGGGAGCGCCATGACTCACAATTCCGTGCCCCACGCCTGGCAGGAGTTGGATCCGACGTCGTAGATCGTCGTGCCTTCCATCCTCCTCCTCCTCGACCAGGTGGATGGGAGTGCAACCGTGCGGCGGCCTGTGTATCCCGTCGCCATCAGCTCCGAAGATGTTGTTGGGCAAGCTCGAGATAGCGCTGCACGGCGCTCTGGAATTCCACCAACTCCTCGGCGCGCACATCGCGGACGACGCGGGCTGGCGATCCCATGACGACCTTGCGGTCCGGGATCTGCATTCCGACAGGGACCAGCGCGCCAGCAGCGACGAGGCACTGGGCCCCTACACGAGCGCCTGGCAAGAGGATGGAGCCCATGCCGACCAAGCACCCATCGCCAACCTCGCGACAGTGGAGCATCACGCCGTGGCCCACCACGCAGTCCTCTCCGACGATGACGTCCTCGTCGTGTTGCGGATGGACCACGGTCAGGTCCTGAAGGTTGGTGCGGGCGCCGATAGAGATGGCCGCCACGTCACCACGGACCACCGTCCCGTACCAGATGCTGGCGTCCGGCCCGAGGGTGACGTCGCCGACGATCGTCGCGTCGTCGGCGATCCAGGCGGCGCCGTGGCGGAGCATGTGGGGCTGCCTCATGGGTCGAGGATGGGATAGTACAGCGTGAAAAGGTTGTGAAGCCCATGGAACACAACGCCTGGCCACAATGTCCGTGTCCGGGCGTACAGGATGGCGAGGATCAGGCCCATCACGCCGATCGGCAACCAGGTGAATTGCGGATGCACGAAGGTGAACACCGCTGTGGACGCCAGGACCGCCACGACCGACGCCCCGGGTTCGCCGACGGTGTGAACGATCGACTCCCGGATTCCCGAGAGCAACCAGCCCCGGAAGAGGATCTCCTCGAGGAGCGGTACCGCCACCACGAGCACGACTGTCATAGCCACCACGATGGAGATCGCGCCACCGTCCACGAGGTCGAGAAACGCGCGCATCGTGCGTTGCAATTCCACCTCACCGTCGAGGACGTTCTCTGCGTTCCACCGATGGAGCCAGAGGATGAGGGGAAGCGTCACGATGTAGAGACCGGCGCCCATGAGAGCGGAGCGTACGATTGGCGCTCCCGCCAACCCCAGAAGGCCGTCCCCGGCCACGCGACGCGCGGCGATGACGAGGCCGATCCCCACCAGGGAGCTCAGCACGTACCGGGCAAAGAACGATGTGGCGAACCCATGGAAGGACCCTGCGAGCGGCGCGACCGCCAGGTTGATTGCGAGAAGCGCCAGGACCCCCCCGGCGATCAATGCAGGGCCGACGTCCTCCGGCAGGCGTCGCGAACCTCGCAAGTCGGTCACGGGTCAGGAGCCCCGGCGGGGTGGCTCGGCGAAGTGCCCGTCGACCGGCGACGAAGCCGAGCCGTAGAGCTTCTTGGGGATACGACCGGCAAGGAACGCGTCTCGCCCCGCGCGGCAAGCGTCTCGCATGGCGCTGGCCATCCGCACGGCATCTCCTGAGCACGCAATGGCCGTGTTCAACAGCACCCCGTCGATACCGAGTTCCATCGCCAGGGTGACGTCCGACGCCGTCCCCACGCCCGCGTCAACGATGACGGGGACCTTCACGGAATCGAGGATCATGCGAATGTTGCCGGGGTTGAGAACCCCGCGGCCCGACCCGATGGGCGAACCCGCCGGCATGACCGCAGCGACGCCCGCATCCTCGAGGCGGCGCGCGAGGATCGGATCGTCGGACGTGTACACGAGCACCGTGAACTCTTCCTCCACGAGCTGCCTCGCTGCTTCGAGGGTGGCGATGGGGTCGGGCAGCAGGGTGGTCTCGTCGCCGAGCACCTCGAGCTTGACCCAGTTCGAAAAGCCAGCCTCCCGCCCCAGGCGAGCGGTGCGGACGGCGTCGTCGAGGGTGTAGCACCCGGCCGTGTTCGGGAGCAGAGCGATGGCATCCCGATCGATGAAATCGAGGACCGTGGGGCCAGAACCACCGGTCAAGTCCACACGGCGAACCGCCACGGTGACCATCTCGCAGGCGCTGGCCGCGTGGGCCGCGCGCATGGTCTCCAGGTCTTCGTATTTGCCGGTGCCGAGGACAAGTCGAGAAGAGAATGTCCGGCCTGCGATGGTGAGCCCGTCACCCATCAGTTCAACCTCCCCCGACAAACGTAACTATTTCGACCCTGTCGCCTTCCGTGAGCACCCGTTCCCCACGCTCCGCCCGCGGCACGACCTCCCGGTTGATCTCCACGGCGACGGCCTCGCCGCGGATTCCCAGGGTCTCGAGCAATTGCTGCACGCTGGAGCCATCCATGGCGTCCCGAGGATCGCCGTTCACGAGCAGGGTCATGCCGCACCCCCATCGTCTTCGTCGCTACCCTCCGCTTCGCTGCGGATCTTCTCGACTCTGTACTGGAGCGCGCGGCGAGTGAGCCCGAGCGTGCGGGCCGCGCGGCTGAGATTGCCACCACAACGTCGCAAGGCCGAGACGATGATGCCGCGCTCGAGATCGTCTAGCGTAAGGACCGTATCGAACAATGCGTCAAGGACACCATCCACGGACTTGCCGTCCGCCTTTGGGGTCGCCTGCAACATCAGATCGGACTCATCGACAACGTCACCGGAGCAGAGCACGACCGCGCGCTCGGCACAGTTCTCGAGCTCCCGCACGTTTCCCGGCCACGAGTACGTTCGGAGCCGTTCTTCCGCGGCACGAGTGAATCCCGAGAGACGCCGGTGGTTCTCTTCGCAGAACTTACGGAGGAAGTGATGGGCGAGCGGAAGGACGTCGTCCGAGCGCTCGCGGAGGGGCGGCACCTCGAGGGGTATGACGTTCAGTCGGTAGAAGAGGTCCTCTCGGAACTCACCATCGGCGACCATCTGACCCAGATCTCGATGCGTGGCTGCGATCACACGGACGTCGACGGAGACCGCCTCACTGGACCCGACCGGATCCACCTGACGCTCCTGAAGTGCGCGCAGCAGCTTCGGCTGCAAGGTCACGGGAAGATCGCCGATCTCGTCGAGCAAGATCGTGCCTCCGTGGGCCTTCACGAAGCGTCCCTTGCGATCCCCCACGGCGCCGGTGAAGGCGCCCTTTACGTGCCCGAACAACTCCGCTTCGATCAGGTTCTCGGGGATGGCTGCGCAGTTGACGGTCACGTATGGGCCGGCGTGTCGCGGACTCTCGAGATGGATGGCGCGGGCAATGAGCTCCTTGCCTGTCCCACTCTCGCCCCGGATCAGGACGGTCGCGGGGCTCTGCGACACCTGCTGCACCTGGCGGAGGATCTGCTGCATCTGCTCCGAGTCGCCCACGATCCGGACCTTCGCACGCAGCGCCTCCACGGCACCCTTCAGGTCCCGATTTTCGACCTCGAGATCGCGGAGTCGCAGCGCATTCCGGATCTTGAGTGTCAATTCACCGACATCCACGGGCTTGGTGACGAAATCATGCACGCCCTCTTTCATCGCTTCGACTGCGGTCTCGAGCGTGCCGAACGCGGTGATCACGATGAACACAAAGTGAGATTGCGCCGCGGCGACACGGTGAAACAATTCGATGCCATTCATCTCCGGCATGTTGAAGTCGGAGATGATCACCTGAAATGGGCCGTCATCCACGGCCTCGAGCGCTTCGCTCGGAGCGTAACTGGCGCGTGTCTCGAACCCTTCGAGCGCAAGCATCCTGGCGAGCAGGTCGGCCTGGTTCCTGTCGTCGTCCACGATCAGGACGCGAGCAGTCGGCTCAGAGTTTGCGGAGGCCATCGCGAAGCAAATCTACCAAGGGGTCCGGGAAGCCGAAACTTGGACGGCGAAATACGGGGCGAGATGGCACCTCCGACCGACTCCGAGCGCGACACCGCGGGGCCTCTCAGCGCGCTGCCATCGACGCTGTCAACCGATCCCCCGACGGGGCAGATCGATGGTGACGACGCAGCCTCCACCCTGGGCGAGAGCCGCGCTGATCGAGCCCCCGTGGCTCTCGACAAACGTCCGCGCGACCGTCATGCCCAGTCCCAGGGCGCTATCGCGGGCGACGAACGACGGTTCGAAGATGTTCGTGAGGGCGGCCTCATCGGTGATCTCTCCGGTATCGCGCACGGTCGCCCGAATGCCGCGTCCCCGGCCAGCAACGCGGACGCTCAACTCACCCCCCGGGACATCACGCATGGAGTCGATGGCGTTTTGGAGCACGGCCACGAACACCTCCAGGATCTTCTCCTTGTCCCCAGAACAAGACAGATCACCATCACGGGAAACCGACCGCCGGATCGAGCGAGCCTCCAGCTCCAGCCCGAAGCGGTCAATCGCATCCTCCATCACCTGCCCCAGGTCCATCGGCGCGACGACCATGTCCCTTATCCGAGCGAATTTGACGAAGCTGTCGACGACCTTGCGGATCTTGCCCAGTTCCAGATGGATACGGGCGAAGTCTCGCTTGTGGGAGATGGGGTCCCCGCGCTCGGCGAGTTTCTGCATGTACTGGACTGACAAACTGATCGCATTGAGAGGGTTGCGAACCTCGTGGGCGATGCCGCCGGCGACCTCTCCGATGGCGTTGAGGCGCGTCGTCTTCTCGTGTTCTGCGCGCTGCAGCCGAATCTGCGCCCTGTTCAAGATGAGACTGACCGCCGCGAGGACGTACATGGCGACGGAAATGGAAATAACACCGAGAATGACGAAGTCTGTCAGGTCTCGACGATCATGGAGCACCCCCCTGAGGTCCATGACGGCCCGGACTCGAGCAGCGTCCTTCGGCGCCACGTTGTCCGGGAACGGAAAGGTCGCCGATCGGTCGAGGGCGTCGGCAGCGATGTCACCGAGCCCCGGGGTGCTCCAGACCAGGTCCCCGGACGGCGTCTCCACCTCCAGGCCCGCCAGATCCCCGTACTGGAGCAACGCCAGCGGCAACTCCTGCTGGACCTGGTCCCACGTGGCGGGGTTCAGGGGACCGTGATTTCCTGCTCGCCAGATCTCCCGCTCCAGCTTCTCCTGGACAGTGGCCCAGGCGCGGGCCAGGAGATTGCTGACCGCGGGTACGACCTCCCTCCGCTTAGCCTCGAGGTCGTCCTGACCCTGCCTGGCGATCTTCTCACCCGCCCACGAGACGAACAGCGAAACCGCCAGCAGCCCCACAACCCCCACGAGTATCACGGCGTAGGTATATTTGCGTGCTGAACCTGCACTCCCCATGGATGCCCCCGATCACCAGCGTTGCTTGCTTGACGGAATTCCCCCGCCTCGCTACCTTTAGCGTGATTCTAAGCGGTGGCGTCCCGAGACGTCCCCAGGTTGCTCGATAAGTGGGGTTACCCACTTTCTTTTTTTGGCCCGAAGGCTGGAAACGTGTCAGGGGCACGGTCCGGACGTCGGGCACGGTACGTCGGAGGGCAGGATGGCCAGCGGAGAGGAACTTCTGAAGTTGGTGGAGATGATCCACCGCGAGAAGGAGATCGAACCGGAGACCCTCTTCTCCAGCATCGAGTTGGCGTTGGAGACCGCCGTCCGCAAGAAATACGAAGACGCCGAAACCCTGGACATTCGCATCAGCCGCGAAACAGGAGACATCGCCGCCTGGAAGGACGGAGTACCCGTCAACGCCATGGATTTGGGCAGGATCGCGGCCCAGACGGCCAAGCAGGTGATCATCCAGAGGATCCGCGAAGCCGAGCAGGACGTGGTCTTCGGGGAATTCGAGACGCGAAAACGGGAACTGGCCATTGGCACCATCCAGCGTTTCGAACGGGATGACATCGTCGTGTCTCTCGGTCGCGGCGAGGGAGTCCTTCCCCGCACCGAACGCGTGCGGGGCGAGAATCCCCGCGTCGGCGATCGTATCCGCGCATTGGTGCTCGACGTCAAGCGTCTCGGCACCCGCGTCCGCATCATCCTCTCGCGCACCCATCCAGACCTCATTCGCCGCCTCTTCGAACTGGAGGTCCCGGAGATCGCCGAGGGCATCATCGAGATCAAGCATCTCGCCCGGGAACCGGGATATCGAACAAAGATCGCGGTCACGTCGTATGACCCCAAGATCGACTGCGTCGGTGCCTGCGTTGGCGTGCGGGGCAGCCGCATCCGCAACATCATCGACGAACTCAACGGCGAGAAGATCGACATCATCAGGTGGAACGACTCGCCAGAGGTCCTCATCATGAATGGCCTCAAGCCGGCGGAGATCGAGAGCATCACGCTGAATGACGAAACCGGCGAATGCGAAGTGCTCGTGGCAGAAGATCAACTCTCCCTTGCCATCGGAAAGAAGGGGCAGAACGTCCGGCTGGCGGCCAAGCTGACCGGCTGGGCAATCAACATCGTGTCGGCGGCGGACGCGAGAGTGCTGGCTTCGTCCGATGAGGAGTCGGCCGAGGGTGGAGACTCGCCGACCGAGGACGCGGGCGAAACGACCGTCGGCGAGATAGGCGACGCACCAGCCATCCCCGGTGCGGCAAGTCGCACGGAGATAATCGCTACCCAGGTGGTCGATGCGGCGCGCGATCAGCTCCCCATTTCCACCGGCGAGACAATTGCCGAGGGGGTGCCCGCAATCACCGACGACGACAGCACGCCACCACCGGTGGCCGTCGAAGACGGTCAAGCGGACGATGACCCAAAGGAGTCCCCGTCCGCTTGAGTGTGGACTAAGGAACCAGATGGCCAAGATCAGGGTTCATCAGCTCGCCAAGGAGCTGGGCATCGACTCGAAGGTGATCATCGCGGAAGCCGAGAAGCATGGCATCGCGGTGAAGAACCACATGTCGTCGTTGTCCGACAGCGACGAGTTCATGCTGCGTGCGTTCCTCGAGGAGTTGCGGCCGATCGTGAAGGCTCCCGAGCCGCCACCGCCGCCACCGCCACCACCGCC
>JABSRK010000165.1 GCA_013213915.1 Planctomycetota bacterium | reverse complement strand
TCCCTACCCGGTCACGATGGCGTGCAATTCGTCGTCAGTCATCAGGTGGTCGGTGGCTTTTGCCGCTTCGAAAACCCGGTCCACGAGGGCTTCATCGTGCGGGTCGTACCCGTGGGTCTCGAGCCAGAAGATCACGTTGGATCTCCCCGACATGTACCCGACCGAGACGCGTTGCTCTTCGCCGAATTCGGTCGCCGGGACGCCGGAGTACACGCGGTCGGCGAGCCACGCGTCGCCCTTCTTGAGCGCCTTGATGACCGCGGACGCGTGGACGCCGGTCCCGGTGAGGAACGCGTCGTTTCCGAAGATCGGGTAGTTGTGCGGCACGGGGACCTTCAAGTGCTTCGAGCACGTGCGCACGTAGTCACCGAGGGCCGTGAGGTCGCGGTCGATCCACCCGAGCAGCTTGAGGTTGGCGAGGACCAGATCCATCGGTGCGTTGCCGGCTCGTTCGCCGACGCCGAGGGCGGCGCCGTGAAGTTCGGTCGCGCCTGCCTCGACCGCGGCTATGCAGTTCACGATATCCAGGTTGCGATCACGGTGACCGTGCCAATCGATCCCGACGTCCCGGCCTTTCTCCTCGACAATGGACTTGACGAAGCGGACGACACGCTTCGTGCCTTCGGGCGTCGCGTGGCCACAGGTGTCACACACGCACACGCGCTCGGCGCCGAGGTCGATGGCGAGGCCGTAGAGCGCCCGGAGATCATCCGGGTGAGCGCGCGTCGTATCCTCGGTGACGAACATCACGGGGATATGGTGATCGCGCGCGTACGTGAGGCTCTTCTCGACGTGGCCGAGCAACACGTCCAGGGTCCAGTCCTCTGTAAACTGGCGGATGGGCGAGGAGCCGATGAAGCAGCATGCGAGTACGGGCAGCCCGCTCCTGTCCATGAGCTCGCGGACGGGTTCGACGTCGCTGATCACGGTGCGGCACGCGACGTTGGGCCGGATCGGCAGACCCTGGTCCTTGATGTGTAGCGTGAGCTCCATGATGTCGTTGCGATGGTGTTCGCCGGCGCCGGGGAGCCCGAGGTTGGCCGTATCGATGCCGATGGCGGCCATCTTCTCGAGGATCTCCTTCTTGGCCTCCACAGGCGGGTCGTACACCGAGGGTGATTGCAACCCGTCTCGGAGTGTCTCGTCGTCGAAGGTGATCTTGGGCGGTCTGGGCGAGGGAGCGTCCCCGCACGTATTCCAGTCGTAGATCAGATCATGTGTCTCGTGCGATCCCATTGCGCGCCGATTGTAACGTGACGCTCCCGGCGGGCCTTGGGGGTCTCGCGTCTTGCCTCCCCATTCCCCTTCCTCCACCATTGGGGACAACCCGGAGCCGTTAAGAGGAGTTTTCATGCCGCGCAAGGTGGACAGCAAGTACGTCTGGATGGATGGCGAAGTGGTGGACGCGGACAACGCCCACGTCTCGTTCTTCGCCCATTGCATCCACTACGGGACCGCCGTCTTCGAGGGCATCCGCTGTTATGACGCCGAAGGGGGGCCGGCCATCTTCCGTCTTCCTGAGCACTGGGCGCGCCTGCGTCGATCGGCCCGGGGGTACTTCATGGAGTACCCGTGGACGGACGAGCAACTCACGGAGGCTTCAAGGGACCTGATCCGCCGTCACGGGTTCAGCGAGTGCTACATCCGGCCCGTCGTTCTCACGGGGGAGGGGAGAATGGGCGTCCGACCCGTCGACTGCGAAACAAACGTTTACATCGCAGTCTGGTCCTGGGGCGAGTACCTCGGCCCCGGTGCCCTCGAGAACGGCATCAGCGCCAAGATCGTCGAACGGAAGAAGTACCACCCGAGCGCGTTCGACCCGACGGTCAAGGCGTCAGGGCACTACCTGAACTCCGTGGTCGCGACCAAGGAGGCTGCCGCCGGTGGCTATGACGAGGGCATCCTCCTGAACCCCGACGGTCGCATCGCCGAGGGGGCGGGGGAGAACATCTTCCTCGTGAACGAGGGACGTCTGCAGACGAACCCGGCCGAAGAGTCGCTCCTTCCCGGCGTCACGCGCGACTCGGTCATGCAGATCGCGAGCAACTTCGGTGTCGAGTGCGACATCGCGCCGTTCAGCGTCGAGGATCTCATGGGCGCGGACGAGGCGTTCTTCACGGGCACCGCCGCCGAGGTCACGCCGATCGCCAAGGTCGATGACCAACCAATCGGTTCCGGGAGCCGGGGCCCGGTCACTGAGAAAATCCAGTCCACCTACCTCGCCGCGGTCCGCGGCCGCGCCGACGACACCTACGTTCCCTGGCTCACCTCCGTGGACTGACTGGTCAGGAGGTGTAGGGGGTGGCGGTCAGGTCGTCGGGCTTGAGGGGGACACCTTGCGTTGCCATGTCGTGGTAGCGCTCGATGTTGTCGTTCATCTGATCCTGGCACTTCTCTACCTGGTCGGGGTCCATCTCGTCGTCCATCGACGTGTCCCCTGGACCCGGTGCGATGAGGGCGCGACGGTAGCAATCGATGGCGTCGAGGTAGTCGCCTTCCAGGTGGTAGGCCCATGCCCGGTGCAGGTGGAAGTCCTTGAGTGGTTCCGGGTTTTCCCAGAACTGGACGACGTGATCCGCGGCGCGCCAGGCCTCAGCCGCTTCCTTGTAGCGCTCGGTGCCGAACATGGCGTAGCCCAGGTAGTACAGAAACGACTCGGCGTAGAACTCTGAGCGGCAACCTGATGCATCGAGGTTGGCGCAGAGTTCGAGCTCCTCGGCGGCCTCCATCCACTGGTGAGCTTGCAGCCGGGCCTTGGCGAGGTCCAGATGGTGCTTACCCCACTCGGAATTTACGGTTACGGCGCGTTCGAGTGCAGCGATCATGTGGCGCCCATCACCCGCCATGCCGAAGGCCTCGGCGACAGCGGCCCAGATCCGATCCTCCGGGTCTGTGGAGTACATTCGCTGGTACTCGGCGTACTTGGCCTTCAGGACTTCGTCGGTGGGGGCGTCCATGAGCCGAGTTCTACTACAGATTCCGATAGAAATCCTCTGAGCTCTCGAGGCCCTCGAGGAAGTCGTGGAAGCGGTTGCGCTCGTCCTGACGGATGCCCGCCGCGACGTCGACCCTCTGCAACAGACGCTCCGCGACCCACTCCGTGAGGAACACCCCGGACAGCAACGTCTTGTCGTCGAGTTCGCTTTCGAGCGAGACAAGTCCTGATTCGATGAGGCGTGAGTTCGGCGTCAGCAGGCACCGCTTTTTGAAGACCTCCTCTTCGCTTCCGCTGACGAGCCGAACGAGTTCCGCCGCTTCAAGAACGGGGGTGGAAGCGAACAGTTCCTGATAGAGAAGCGCGAGCAGGATGGTCTCTTCGTCAGCTTCGAGGCCGAACTCCTCGCGGAACACGACGAGGGGCAACACGAACTCTGCGGTCTTCTTTTCTCGACACCGCACGACGTGGTGCACCTGCAGTATGACCTCGTTGAGGTCCTGAGCGCTGTCTTCGACTTCCGAGTGGACATCACCCCAGTGGCTCTGCGGGAACAGCACGGCCGCGCGAGATTGCATCAGAATCACGAGATGGCGAAGATCGAGATAGTGATCCACGACGGCTGCGTACGGCGGTACCTGTGTCTGTTCGGATTCGCGAGCCCCGCGTCCGTGGAAGTGGCGCAGGAAGCGGCGGAAGAACCGTTCCGAGATCCGGAACTCGCCTTCCAGGGCGGCGTCCGGGTGTGGGATCCGTGCGCGCACGAGTCCGCTGGCGACGAGACGTCCATTCTCGTGCAGGAGCTTGCTGTGCTTGAGCAGGTCGAACGACCCTTCGGATAGCAGTTGCAGCAGCTCCCGCCCCTCGAACTCCGGTTCGCTGCACGAAACACGACGCTCCAACAGGAACATGAACAGGACGAGCTCCTGGTCGGCGAGTCCCGCGTGACGCGTGACCTCGCGGAGCAGGGCCGGCAGCGCCTGGGCGTCAGGACTCCCGGCGGCCGTCGCGAGCAGCGTGCGTACCAACTCGCGCCGCCGGGCGCGAAGCCGCTTGCTCTGCCCCTGCGAGACGCCCGCCGCCAGCGCGTCGGTAGCCTGATCGAGCCGCTGACAGAGGTCGAAGATCCGCTTGAGAGCCGCCTTGTCCTGATCTCTTGGCATCGCTCGTTTCGCCCTCCGTGAGGGAGACCCTCAGTCCCTCTCCCCCCTATACGGCTCGGCTATACGGGATGAGGGTCTCCTGCGGTGCTTGGAGGATATTTGCGGCATGCGCCGTAAAGTGCTGTGAGTAATAGGGTTGTCGAATCGAGCCCGGTTCGTAGAATCTTCGCTCGGCTCGAGGATGGGGGGACGCTCGGGCCACCTTTGTGGAGAGTCTCGGTGGACACCCTCGGCGGCATGGACCCAGGTCGGCTCGGCGCCCAGATCCGCGCGTTGTCTGAGACGGCAGCGGCGCGTGGTGGGTCTGCCCGGACCGAACTGATCGAGCTCCTGGGACGCCACAATCCCATCGATCTGGCCCGCGCCCTGCCGGACCTCGAGCACGAGGAGATCACCCTCTGCTTTGACCTCGTCGACACCGAGACGCAGGGCGTGGTGCTGACGGAGGCCGCCCCGCGGGAGCAGGCGCTCCTGATGCTCCATGTCGGTGATCAGGGGTCCCAGGTCCTCGCCACCATGGACCCGGACGACGCCGCCGACGTCCTCGAGTCCGTCGAGCCGTCCGACGCGGAGGCGCTGCTGCGCGAGCTCGACACAGAGGACGCGCGCGAGATTCGCGAACTGCGGGAGTATGGGCCCGATACGGCCGGCGGTCTCATGACCCCGGAGGTGCTGACGATCCCGTCTGACGCGCTGCCCGCCGACATCTTCGAATCCGTGCGTGGCACCCCGGATGCCGAGACGATCAACGCGCTGTTCGTGTGCGACGGCGATGTGCTGCAGGGTGTGGTCTCGATCCGCGATGTCATCCTCGCGCAGCCATCCGATCCGGTGGGCGGATGGATGACGTCAGAGGTGATTCGCGTTTCACCAGACGAGGACCAGGAGGCGGTCATCCGCATGATGGAGACCTACCACCTGGGCGTGCTGCCGGTCGTCGACCGGACGGGCCGTCTCCTCGGCGTCATCACCGCGGATGACGCGCTCACTGCGCTGGAAGACGAAGCCGACGAGGACGTGCTCGCCATGGCGGGCGCCGGTCAATCGCTGCCGACGGAACGGAGCGTCTGGGAGAGGATTCGGGCCCGTATGCCGTACCTCTTGTTCACACTCTTCGGCTGCGTGGGGGCAGGGTGGATCATCCGCGCGCTTGCTGACGGGTTTGGCGCGGGGGAGATGATCGAGAAGACGGCCCAACTGCTGCCGCTTGTGGCCGGTTTGGCCGGAAACATCGGCATGCAGTCGGCGGCCGTCATGCTCCGAGGGTTCGCCACCGGCGAGATTCCTCGTTCCCGCGTCAGGCGTGTCATCTCGGCGGAGATCCTCGTCGCCATCGCCAATGGCGTGATCTGCGGCCTGATTTCGGGAGCCATGGCGCTCGTCATCATGACCGACCCTGAGCCCGTTCGCTTCTGGGCGGTTGCCGTGTCGGTCGCGCTCGCCGCGACCGCCGCTGGCACGATCGGCGCAGTGCTGCCTTCGGCGTGCGAGCGGCTGAATATCGACCCCGCCTTGGCGGCGGGTCCAGTCATCACGACCTTGAACGACATCCTTGGTTTCACGATCTATATCTGTGTTGTGTTCGGCGTTTTCGAACTCACGACATAAAGGCGAGCGGGCACCCCCCGAGTGCCGTATGGGTCTCTCGTGAGTCAGGCCAAATCGCGCCCCCGCGGATATGGCGGAACTCCACTCTCCACGACGCGTACGGATTGATGACGACTGAAGTAGACTCCCGCTCCATGGACGCGATCGCGGCCGCTCACGTCATCACCCGCGCCGGCATGGTGTATTCGCCCGGCTGGGTCGGGTTCGAGGGCGGACGCATCCGGGAGGTCGCCGAGGGGGCGCCGCCGGCGGAGCTGGAGACCCATCGCGGTGGGCCGCACAGCGTGCTGATGCCGGGGTTGGTGAACGCGCACGCACACTTGGCCCTCGGGGGGCTGCGGCACGTGGCCGACGATCTTCCGTTCGTGGACTGGATCTTGAAGGGTCTCGTGCCGGCCATCGGGGCTGGAATGAGACAGGACGGGTTCTTCGAGGCCGGGGCGCTCGCATCGGTAAACGAGCTCCTTTCGGGCGGCGTCACGACCGTTGCCGACAGCTTCTTCCGCTCTGAAGGCGTTGCAGCCATGCGCCAGGTCGGCCTCAAGGGCGTTTTCTTCCGGGAGGTCTTCGGAAGTGCCGCCCCCGACGATGCGACCTACCTCGAGAACGTAGGGAAGGACCTCGACGCGCTTGATGAGAGCCTTGGCGATTTTCCGTACGGTTATTCGCCTCACTCGCCGTGGACGTGCCCACCGGCAGTATTCGAGGCGATCGCCAAGCGCGCTCGCATGGAAGGACGGCGTCTCTCGTTCCACCTTGCGGAGAGCGGGGCCGAGCACGCGTTCCTCACACGGGGAGAAGGGCTGCTTGCCGAGATGGCTCGCGAGCGGAAGCAGCTTCACCGGTACGACATCGGAGCGACGCCGACGGCGGTGCTCAGCGATCGGTGCATCCTCGGTCCGGATTGCATCGCGGCCCATTGCATCCAGGTGACCGAGGATGACATCGGGTTGTTGGCGTCAGCCGGTGTATCGGTCGCGCATTGTCCGGTATCGAACATGAAGCTCGGGGAGGGGATCGCTCCGATCATGGACATGCTCGACGCGGGGATCGAGGTCGCTCTCGGGACCGATTCAGCCGCGAGCACGGGCGCCCTCGATATGTTCTCCGAGATGCGAGCGTTCTTGTTGGCGCAACGTGCGGTGCACCGCGACGTCGGTGGGTCGACGGCGTCGCGTGCGATCGACATGGCGACCCGCGGTGGCGCGGTGGCGCTCGGACTTGGCGAAGACACCGGTACGCTTGAGCCGGGCAAGGCCGCGGACTGCGCGCTCATCGAAGCCGACCGCGCCCGTCACGGACCGTGGCACGATCCCGAGTCCGTCGTTGCCTGGACAGCGACGCCTGACGATGTCGCGTTGGTGACCATCGACGGACGGGTGCGTTACCGCCGGGAGTCCCATAGTTGACCGCCGAGGCTGTACCCGCCAAGAAGGCCCGCGGTCGGGGCTGGCGTTGGTTGCTCGTTCCCCTCGTCCTCTTCGGGACAGTCCTCCTCGTGAAGGCCTTCGCTGTCGACATCTTTCTCGTCGTCGAGCAGAGCATGTGGCCCGGTTTGTACGGAGAGCAGGATCGCATCCTCGTACAACGCCTCGCCCAGAAGCCGCGCCGTTGGCAGATCTGGCTGTACGAAAGCGAAGACCATACCCAGTCACCTCTCGTGAAGCGCGTCGTGGGCCTGGCCGATGAGTTCATCGACCTGCGTACCGGGGACCTGTACGTCGGACCTTCGCCCGATCGCATGCGGCGACTCATTCGTCCTCCAGAGGTGGTCGATTCGCTGCTCGTCCCGGTTTATCCGACGCCGGAGGGCGAATGCGGCATCGGCCGCTTCAGGGTGATCTCCGGTTCGATGGACGGCGGCGGAGAAGCGCTCACGCTCTCGGATAACGTCGTGGCGCACCTGCAGGGGAGCCTCGCGGATAATATTCGTGAGAGCATCTACGACGACTACCTCGACAACGAGGGTGGTTACCAGGCCGGAGACCACATCGTCTCTGACATCCGTGTCGATGTTCGCATCGATGCCATCGACGGCGAACTCCAGATCTGGCACGACCTGAACGGGCTCCACGAACGGCGCGCGATCTGTATTCACCCAGGCGGCCTCTCCATGCGCGTCGGCGATTTCGGAGGGGCACGGGTCCACCCCCTGCCGTGGGACGGGACGCTCCCGGTTGCGTTGCGCATGGAGACCGTGGATGGACGCTTCCGTGTCGTCCGCTTGGACAAAGACATGAAGCCGCGACGCGTTCTCATTGATGAACCTCGCGATACCAGCGTCTACTACGGGTACTCGCGCGTGCGCCTCGTGCTCGAGGGTGGACATGCGCGTCTCTCGCATCTGCGCGTCGTGCGTGACGTGTACTGGGCGTGGCCTTTGCGTCGAGGCAATGTCGGCGCGTACCACGTCGATGGCGGCTACTTCTTCCTGGGGGACAACGCGCCGGTGAGCGAAGACAGGCGCAAGAACGGAC
>JABSRK010000164.1 GCA_013213915.1 Planctomycetota bacterium | reverse complement strand
GAGGCTGCTCGAACTGTGGAGCGAGGTCATCGATATCCTGGCCGGTCGCGACGGCGTCTACGGCGAGATGGATATCGTCCTTGGCCGAGACCTCCTGCGCCACGCTCGCAACGGATTCACGGACCCGATCCTCGTCCTCACCGTGTGGGGAGCACTCTCGTCGCTGGTGCGCGGGCTACGCCGCGGGGACACCGGGCCTGCACTCCCATTCTGCCTCCTGGCGGCGGGGGTCATGATGCAGGTCGCCTTCGGGTCGCGTTCCGCGACGCACGCCTACCTGTCCCTGATCCTGGCCCCCGGGGTTGCCCTGTGCGCCGCGCGCGCGGTCTTGGACATTGCTGGCCTGGCGCCCGACCGCGCCCGCCTGGCCGTCGCGGCGGTGATCGTGCTCGCGGTGTGTGCGTTCGGGACGTGGAAGGGCTACGAGATGCGGGACGCATCCCGGATCGGCCGATCCCTTGAGGTCGCGCGCGTGCTGGAGAAGGAACTGGGCGGTGAGCGTGACGTCGCGATCATGTTTTCCACCGTCCGATTGCCGACCTTGAACGTCGTATGTTCCCGATCGGTGCTGCTCTTGCCCCCACGGCCCGACCGCGGGCTGTGGGACGAGGCGTGCGCCGTGCTGCGCCCCGGGCGGGGGCGTATGGGACGGCTGTTCGTCGTCGCCGAAGCTCCGCTCATCGACCACGCTTCGATGCCGTGGGTGCTCGGGCTCCCGTTCATCGATGGAACCCGGCGCGAGATCGTGGCCGGTTCGACGCGATGGTGGGTAGCCGAGGTCAACAAGGCGCGGGTGCTCGACGACCGCTGACCGTTCTCGGGTAGGCTGCCCCGCGATGTCGCAGCCGGTACTCCAACGTCACCTCGGATTGTGGTCCGCCGTCCTCCTCGTCGTGGGGTCGGTGATCGGGTCCGGGATCTTCATGAAGCCGCTGGACATCTCGCGGAGCCTGCCCGACGAGGGGTGGATCTTCGGTGCGTGGGCGGCGCTTGGTGTGATTTGTCTGTTCGGCGCGCTGGCTTACGGGGAACTGGGTGCCATGTTCCCGCAGGCGGGCGGGCAATACGCGTTCTTGCGGGAGGCGTACGGCCCGTTCATCGCGTTCCTGTACGGGTGGTGCCTGCTGCTGGTGATCAACACGGGGACGCTGGCGGCCCTGTGTGTCGTGTTCGCGCAGAACATGGATCTCATCGTGCCCATGGGGGACGGGGCGCGGTTCGCCGTGGCCGCGTCCATGGTGCTCGCCCTGGCCTTGGTGAACCACTACGGGGTCCGGTGGGGGACGCTGCTGCAGAACACGTCGACGGTCGCCAAGTTGCTCGCCCTGGGAGCCATCGTCGTCGGGGGGCTGGCGTTCGCCTCCGGCGGCGGGGAGTCTGCGGCGCCGCGTCCCGAGTACCCCATTCCGGACCTGGTCACCGGCATGGTCGCGGCCGCGGTGGCGTTGTTCTGGGCGTATGAGGGTTGGCACCAGCTGGCGTTCTCGGCGGCCGAGATGAAGAACCCCGAGAAGGACCTCTGGCGAGGGCTGGCCATCGGGATCTTCGTGCTCGTAGCCGTGTACGTTCTCGTCAACATCGCCTACCTGAACGTGATCCCCGTCGACGAGATGCGACACCTCAAGGTCGACCGCGACGTACCGACCCTTACCGTCGAGCGCGTGTTTGGGGGTGAGGCCGGGGCGTGGCTCGCGGCCCTGATCTGCCTCTCCGTATTCGGTGCAGCCAATCCCAACCTGCTGTCGACCCCGCGCGCGTTCTACGCCATGGCGCGAGATGGGCAGGTCCCGTCCGTCCTCATGCGCATCCACCCGCGGTGGCAGACGCCTCACATCGCCATCTGGTCGCAGGCCGTCTGGGCGATCGTCCTCGTGTGGGTGCTCGGGACTTTCAAGGACATCACCGAGTTCGTCGTCTTCGCGGCTCTGATCTTCTACGCCCTCGTCGTTGCCGGCGTGTACGTTCTGCGATCCAGGTTGCCGGATCGGGAACGGCCATACCGGTGCTGGGGCTACCCGGTGACGCCCGCGCTGTTCATCGCGACCGTGCTGTTCGTCGATTTCCGCCTGCTCACCGAGCCGGCGGACCGCGAGAACGCTCTCTACGGCCTCGGCGTCATCGCGGTGGGCGCCCTCGTGTACGTGTTCAGGGGCGTCGCACGAAGATCGAGGACTCCGGGGAAGCTGTAGCCCCTGACCCGGCGACCGTTGACGGGCCCAAGACGGATCCCTGAGATCGCGCGCGGCCTGCGGCAGCGGTCTGAACTCGGTCGTCTCGCTACCGCGGGTCTGATGTGGGAACGGAAGCCCCGGAGGCGTTTCTCGTGGGGCTGCCTCGCCTGCTCTCAAGAAACCCGCTAGGGCGTGCCGAAAAAGAGGGGTGCCGCTCGGCGGATGCAGCTCGGCTCGTCGGAGCGCGGGGGAGGCCAGAGATGATTGCATCCGCGACTGCGTCCACGATCGCGTCTGTTGATTCACAGACGATCCGGTGGGAACTCGAGAACGCGCTGAATGGCAACGAGCACGATCTCGGCGCCTGGATGGATGCGACCGGAGCGCAGCGGCACATGGCCGCTGCTCGCCTGAAGGGAGCAGGCGACCTCGACGGTTATTTCGAGCTCAGGCTCTGGGAGTCGGCAGCGGAGCTCGAGGCCGGACGGGTCGAACGCGCGTTCGCGGCTGTTCGCGAGGTCTGGGTCGCGGTCGATGGCCGTGTTCCGTACTCGGCCCAGGCGCTCGTACTTTCACAGCTGGCCGCGTGCTCCAGGGCCCGTGGAGATTTCCGCGGTGCCATCCGCGCGGCCCGGCGCTCCGAAGCGCTGCTCGTGGCGGGCACCGGGGACGCTGCTCCGGCGGTCCTAGCCGTTCGCGCGTGGCTGTGGCGTTGTCTCGAGGCGCACGGGCAGAACGGGGACGGGGTGCGCACGCGTCTCGACCGGACCGTTGCGGCGATGCAGGACTCCATGTCCGATGGCATGCGCCGGACCTTCCTCGAGAACGAGGCGCCGCCCCACTGGGCGCTCGTTCATCTGCTTCGATGGCAGTGCGTCGACCGTCACGCGAGCTGAAGCCTGTCCGCGATGGCGTTTTGACGCCCAGCAGCCCGGAAGCGTCTTGTTCGTGATCCGTTGAACTTGCTGGCTTCCTGAGTTGCAGGCAGGGGTACGCCCGGCGGACTGCACCCTGTTCGTACGGGGTTTGCGGCGTGCAATATCGCTCGGTTCGCGTCTTCTCCAACCTCCGCGCCGTCTGTTCCGTAGGGACAGTGGAGAAGGATCGGAACGGAACCCGGAGAGGAAGGACACCCCGATGCGGACATTCGTCGCCATCGCGTGGGCAACCCTGCTATGCGCAGGATTGCCTGCCCAGTCAACAGGCCCATCCGGCCTGCCCGAACTGCCCGATGCGCTCTACTACGTCTTCGATGAGGGTGCAGGCGCGACCACGACCGCCAACCTCGCGGTCCCCATCCCCGGTGGAGGCTCGTCGGCGCCGCTGACCGGGCACACCATGAACAACGCCGGCATGACCGGCACGGGTTTGACGGGCAACGGGGCCGTCTCCAGCAACCTGAACACCGGGTGGGTCATGGACCTGGGCGCGAACAGCTGGACGATCCACTTCTGGCTCGACCTGACCGGCGTCACCTGGACCAACCCCTTCTTTCCGGGGATTCCGTCCATGTACCTGTTCGGCGACTTTTCGACGAACCAGTTCAACGCCGTCGTGGTGGGGACGATCGTGAGGCTCTCGGCGATCGGCATCCCGCAGATGAACATCAGCGGCGCCGCCGCCACCAACAGCCCGCACGCCATCGGGTTCACCTACGACGCGACCACGAACAACTACAGCTGCTATCTCGACGGCGTCTTTCTCGCCGCCCAGCCGGGAAACGGCACTCCCAATCTCAGCGGCAACGGCACGAACGCGTTCGCCATCGGGGGCTTTCTGGTGACTTCCACACTCGCATCCGGTGCCGTCATCGACGAATTCCGGCTCTGGCGACGAGCCCTCACCGCGGCCGAGATCCAGGCGTCGTGGGACATCAGCCTCGGCAGCACCTTGGCCGGTTCATATCAGGTGAACCAGCCGGGTTGCACGCTGCTGGTCAACGGCGCCAGCGGTTCCCCAGCCACACCGACAAATCTCAGCGTCGTGCAAGGGGCCAACGTCACGGTGCAACTCACCAGCGTCAACCAGAACCAGCTCTGGGACCTGGGCTTTGGCACCAACCCGCTGGTTTCTCTGGCTGGCGGCGCGCTGACGTCCAGCGATGGGCAGGTGGTGAACCTCGATCTATCGGACCCGGCGCTCGGCAGTTGGTTCAACGTGATGCAGAACGCCCCGCCGTTCAAGGACCTTCAGGCGGTCGTCACCGTGTTCCCGGGCCCACCCGTTGCGCTGCAGGCGATTGTGGCGGACCCGACCCGGTCATCCGGCGTGAGCCTGAGCCAGGCGACGCGGATCACGGTGAACTGACGATCGACTGAGTCAACTGCGAGCGAGGACGGCTACATCTTCGCTCTGTCGTTGGCCGGGGACAAACAACGCCGAAGCGGCGGCGAGCGCCGCCGCGACGGCGCAAGCCGCGGTGAACCCGCTCGCGTCGTGGAGAACGATCGCGAGGGAGGTGCCGCCCGAGACGCTGATCTGGACGGCAATGTTGCGCAGCGTCAGGTAGCGGGGGCGATCTTCGTCGGGCGCGAGGGAGCCGATGTGCGCCTGCATCGCGGAACGGCGCAGGGCCTCGACTCCGAGGGCGAGCATGAGGAGCGCCGCGGCGAGGAATACGCTGTGGGCGCCGAGGGGCATGGCGAGCAGGGGAGCGACCAGGGCAAGGGCGCCGACGACGCAGGTGCGCTTGCGGCCGAGGGTGCGGATGACACGGGGGACAATCGGCAGCGCGAGGATGAGGCCGAGGCCACCGAGGTAGTAGATGATTGCGACGTCCGAGAGCGCCAGGCCCGCTTGTCTGAGCACCGTCGGGAAGATCGGGATCGGTCCTGCGAGCGCAGCGGCGACCAGGACGGACGTCAGCAGACCAGCGCGGTACGTCGGGTCCTTCAGGAAGTGGCGGAAACGCTTGGGGCTGCCCGCGGCCCGGCTCGCAGGCGTCCAATGAACCACGGCCAGGGCGAGGACGCACAGGATGACCGACAGCCCTCCGAGGCACTGGAACAGCACCGGGAGCCCCAGCGCGTCGCCCATCTTCGCCGCGCTCGGTATCCCCAGGACGTACGCCAGCAAGAACCCCGAAGTCATGGCCGTGACGGCGCGGGTGCCGCATTTCACAGCCTCGATCAACAGGGCGTACGACAGCACACCCGAGGCCGCACCCGCGAGCGCGCGCAGGACGAGTGCAACCTGGTACGCCGGCTGGAGTGCGAACGCGAGCTGCACCGTTGCGAGGACGGCCAGCCCTGTGGTGATGGCGCGCCGTCCACGGAAGGCGGGGACGAACCGCGTGACCGAGATAGGGCCGATGGCGGCGCCGATCGCGTACGCCACGAGCAGCCAGAGAGCGTCCACCCCGGTGTCAGGCCAGAAGGACTTGCTCAGGTCCGGTGCCACCAGCGCCAGGACCAGGTTGTCCGTTAGCTGGAGGGCGGCGGTGAGGAAAAGGAAGACCCGCATTAGCTCCCAACGCATCCCGCCCTGGGAGGTTTACTTCACTTCCCAGATGTCGCCCGAGTTGATCAGCTGGTCGAGGGTGCCCCCACCACGCTTGGCCTTTGCGTCGTCGACCTGGCCGTGGATGAGGGAATCGAAGCTCGGGCGCTCGACGTTGCGGAACACGCCGATGGGCGTCGGGAGGTCGCTGTCGGTCGCCTGGGCGAGGGTGAACGCCATGCCCGGGTTGTCTACGTTCGGGTTCCAGTGGATGCAGTCGTCTGGCCCGGAGCCGTTACCGAGATCCATGGATTCGACCTCGAAGTCGTTGAGGCGAAGGCCCTTGTCCATGTTCTTGCCGAAGATGAGCGGCTTGCCCGCACGCAGTTCGATGATGGCGTCGTCCTTGACCTCCTTGTCGGTGAGGTCCTTGAACGCGCCGTCGTTGAAGATGTTGCAATTCTGGAGGATCTCCACGAACGCCGATCCCTTGTGAGCCGCAGCTTCGTGGATCGTTTGCTTGAGATGAGCCGCAAACACATCGACGGAGCGCGCGACGAACGTCGCACCCGCTCCGATTGCGAGGCTGAGCGGGTTGAACGGGGTGTCGGCCGAACCCATGGGCGTCGACTTCGTGACCTTGCCGATCGGCGACGTTGGGCTGTACTGGCCCTTCGTGAGGCCGTAGATGCGGTTGTTGAACAGCAGCACCTTCAGGTTCACGTTGCGGCGCAGCGCGTGTATCAGGTGATTGCCGCCGATGGACAGCGCGTCGCCGTCCCCGGTGACGACCCACACGTCGAGTTCTGGGTTCGCCAGCTTGACGCCAGTTGCGATGGCGGGGGCACGGCCGTGGATGGAGTGGAATCCGTACGTCGACATGTAGTACGGAAACCTGCTCGAGCACCCGATGCCCGACACGATGACCGTCTTCTCGCGTGACACTCCCAGCGCCGCGAACGCCGCCTGAACCGCGTTCAGGATTGCGTAGTCCCCGCACCCAGGGCACCAACGGACCTCCTGGTCGCTCTTGTAAGCCTTCTTGGTGAGCGCTTCAGCCATGGTTCTTGTTCAGCTTTCGATACGGATGCTGTACGGGTTACGCAAGGTGCTCGTCCATCATCCCCTCGATCTCAGCAGTCGTGAAGGGGCGGCCCTGAACCTTGTTCATCGGAATGGCGGGGATGTTGTACTTCGCTCGAATGATGTTCACGAGTTGACCGAGGTTCAACTCCGGTACCACGACCTTCTCGAAGCGCCCCAGGATCTCACCCAGGTTCTTCGGCATCGGATTGAGATATCGAAGATGCGCCCAGCCAACGGACTTGTTGGCCGCGCTCGCCCGGATCACCGGACCGGCGATCGATCCGTGTGTGCCACCCCATGACAGGATCAGGAGCTTGCCCTCCTGGGCTCCCTGGACGGTCTGGTTGGGGATGAAGTTGGCGATCCTGTCGACCTTTTCCTGGCGGGTGCGGCACATGAACTCGTGGTTCGTGGCGTCATAGCTGACGTTGCCCGTGCCGTCTTCCTTCTCGAGGCCGCCGATGCGGTGTTCGAGTCCAGTCGTCCCCGGCTTGGCCCAGGGCCGTGCCAGCGTCTCGGGGTCGCGGGCGTAGGGGAGGAACCCGTCCGCTTCCTGATGGAATCTGGTCTTGATATCCGGGAGCTTGGATACGTCCGGTAGACGCCACGGTTCCGCGCCGTTGGCGAGGTAGCCGTCAGTCAGCAGCACGACCGGCACCATGTGCTCGAGGGCGATGCGGCACGCTTCGAACGCCATCTCGAAGCAGTCCGCCGGGCTCTGTGCCGCGACGATTGCACAAGGGCTCTCGGAGTTGCGTCCGTACATGGCCTGCATGAGGTCGGCTTGCTCGGTCTTGGTCGGCAAGCCCGTCGACGGGCCGCCGCGTTGGACGTCGATGACGACCAGGGGAAGCTCGGTCATGACCGCGAGGCCGAGCGCCTCGCCCTTCAGCGCGAGGCCCGGTCCTGACGTCGCCGTGATCGCGAGGTTGCCTGCGTAGGACGCGCCGATCGCCGCGCAGATGGCGGCGATCTCGTCCTCCGCCTGGAAGGTGACGACACCGTAGTTCTTGTACGCCGAGAGCTGGTGGAGGATGTCGCTCGCCGGCGTGATTGGGTAGCTGCCCAGGAACAGCTGCAGGCCCGCCTTCTGAGCGGCGGCGACGCAACCGAGACTCGTCGCCTGGTTGCCCATGATGTTGCGGTACATACCGGCCGGTAGTTCGGCTGGGGGAACGTCGAAGCGTTCCTGGAAGACGCCCGTGATGTCGCAGTAGTTGTAGCCGGCCTTCAAGGCCTTCACGTTGGCGTCCACGATCGCGGGCTTCTTCGCGAACTTGTGGCCGAGCCATTTGATCGTCGGTTCGAGATCGCGACTGAAGATCCAGTACGTCATTCCCAGCGCGAAGAAGTTCTTGCACCGGAGCTGCGATTTGCTGTCGAGACCCGTGTCTGCCAACGCCTCGCGGGTGAACTTGTTCAGGTCGACCTTGATGACTCGGAAGCCGTCCAGGTCGCTGGAATCGAGCGGGTTGTAGGCGTAAGCCGCCTTCTTCAGATCCATGGATCCGAAGTTGCCCGTGTTGACGATCACGATCGCGTTGGGAACGAGCTCGTCGAGGT
>JABSRK010000163.1 GCA_013213915.1 Planctomycetota bacterium | reverse complement strand
CACTACAGGTCTTCGCCTTGACCGCGCCCCGGGCGGGGGTCACGATCTGAGCCCAGTGGACGACGCTGTCGCCGAACGATTCCACGAGGACGAGGGGCCGGTCTCAGTGCCCGGCCTCGATTCTCTCGACCGTGCCCGGTTTGGCCGTCTCGTGCGTCAGTGCGTGGCCAATTGGCTGCTGCACCCGCGCGTAGGGTTGCGCGTCACTCGTGGGAAGTATGGGATGGCCCTTCAGTTCGAGGGGCCACTCGGAGACAAGATGGTCTCCATCTTCTCGCTGCGGGCGCACCACAAGACGGCGGAATATCGTTTCGTCGGGCCGAACCCGGATCGCGGAAGGCTTGGCCTCGATACGGCAGCCCTGGAGTCCCTCGACCGGCTACGCGACCTTTACGAAGCTCTGCTCTCCGGCAAGGAAGGCACGGGGGAAACGGTGAACTGCGTTCTGAACGGAACGCGCACCCCCGACCTGGTCCCGCTGGTTGAGGAAACGCGACGCACGCTCGATGGTGGGCATGACACCGCAACGGCGTCGATCGCCAAGCCCCGGTCCCGCGTCCGCGCCAAACCCGAGCCAACGCCCGCGGCGTTGCCCACACAGCCTGAGCCGCCGTCGCCCGAGGAGGAGCCCGAGAGGCCCGTCACGGTGGCAGAGCTTCGCTTCGCTTGCCCCGAGCCGAAGGCGATCGTCGAGTTCTGGGGCCGGGTCCTCAAGCGCCGTCCGGACGAACGTCATGGGGAAGAAGGCGGGGTCTTCCATCTCGGTGACTTGGTGCTCGTTATCACCGGGGAACTCGACACCCGCACTCGGAAGGAATGGGGCTACGGTTCGTCCAAGGTGCTTGGCCAGGGTCTGGTGCCAACGCTTCGCGTATCCGATTTTGACCTGTGCCTGCGGCGCGCCCGTCGAATCGGAAACGCTATCGTCGATGAAAACCGGAAGGCGGGTCGGTTTCTGGTGAAGGATCCGGCAGGCTTCGTCATCGAGATCGCGCGCAGCTAGACGGTCGGTGGTTCCTCGTCACGCCGTGCTCTCCTGATGCGCAGGGGCGGTCCCGATGGGCGGGGCCGTGGGTGCGTTTCGACGTGGGCTTCCTTGCCTCCGAGTCCCTCCTCCTCGACTTCTGTTTGCTCCTCTTCCCACTGCGCTTGGAGCGCGCGGCGGCGCACGACGATGCGCGATGCCCCCAGCACGACGGCGATGGCCACCAGCACGCCCAACAGCAATTGCCCGATGGCGCTTGGCATCCAGGAGTGATCCTTGCGCAGGCCGATGCGCCAGTCCGTCTCGAGTTCGCTGAGCGATTGCATGAACGTGTCCCGGAAGGCGCGCTTGACCGTATGCCCCTCCCGCAACGCCGCCAGCAAACGCGGCATCCGCACCTGTGGCGGCCCTATCTTCGCGAGCCAGCCCACGAATGACTCGGCCTGTGCGTACGCCAACGCAGATGCGCCCTCGGTTTGAGGGAAGGAGCTTTCGAGGTCGGAGAGATCGAGCAGCTGGCCAAAGAACGCTCGCCTTGCCAGGTTCGGCGTTTCGGGGCTGAACACGCGACCCTCAGCGAGTTGCGCGAGCCCCTCGTCGAGCCACCGCGGAATCGGTGTGGCATCAGGACCGGACACGACGTGGTGCGCGACGACGTGGCAGAGTTCATGGGCGAGCAGGCCTTCCACCCGGACCGGGGACGGTGAGCGGAGGTCCAGTCGGATAATGATGAGCCGATGTGCCGGCAGAGCGACGCCAGCGACCCAGTCGGGCAGGGGAGAGCCGCCCCTGGCCTGGGCCGCGGCACTCAGCGCGTCGGGGTCCTCGACGAGCTCGATCGTCACCTCCTGTGGGGGCAGCGCCCCTGTCGCCCGCCGCACGCGGGCGCGGGCCTCCCTGTAGGCCTCGCGATAAGGGAGGGCGCTCCCCCGGCGTCCTTCCGGGTACACGATGGTCGCTTCGAGGACTGTCAATTGGTCCTGGCCCGCGGCGCAGAGCGCCAGGACCGCGAGCGCTGCCATCGTTCGCATCACGGAACCATAACCTCGTCCGGGTCCGGTTTGCCCGCTACGTCCGTATGATTAGGGCGTGTCCTGGGTCGCCAGCAATTTTTTTCGCGAGGTGCGCAACAACCTCCTGACGGGAGCGACGAGTTTCGCGGTCCGGGGGCTCTATCTCACCGTGCGATTTCGGGACGACGGTTGGGAGCAGGTGAAGACGGCGGCGGATGCGCGGGGTGTGATCTTCGTGCTCTGGCACAGCGGGTTGATGATCCCCCTCGGCCACGAATGCCGTCGGGGGGTGCGCGCGCTGATCAGCCCTGGCCGCGACGGTGAGTTCGCGGCGCGGGTCGTGCGCCGCTTCGGGGTGGAAGCCGTCCGGGGCAGCTCGTCGAGCGCTGGTGGTCGCGCACTTCTCGAGGCCGTGCGGTCGGCGTCTGCGAACGGCGCGCCGACACGGTGGGCCTTGACGCCAGACGGACCGCGCGGGCCGCGTTATGTTCTCCAGGCCGGCGTGGCCTGGCTGGCCTCGCGGACGGGTCTGCCGGTTGTTCCCATCGGGATCGCAGCAGAACGCGCGTGGCATTTGAAGACATGGGACCGCTACCGGATCCCGAAGCCGTTCAGCCGCGTGCACCTCGTGTTTGGGCAGCCGGTCGATGTTCCGGCGTCGCTTTCCCGAGGAGATGTCGAGCGCCAACGGGCACGGGTGGAGCGGGCGCTCATGGAGGCGTCGCGGGCCGCCGCGACGAAGGCGGGGGTTCCATGGCCGGATTGAACATGTTTGTAGATCGCATCGACGACGCGACGGGGGAAGCCCTCGAAGCGATGCTCCGCGATGCCGCCTACGAGTTCCGCGAGGTGGCCCACGCCCACTTTGGCGCGAAAGGTGAGAGCGTGAGCGTCGTCTGGTACTCGAGTGGCAAGCTCGTGGTTCAAGGAAAGGGCGCATCCGAATTCCGGCTTCATCGCCTTCAGGAATTGACGGGCCTTCCCACGGCCAGACTCGAAGTCGCGACCATCGGCTGCGACGAAGCGGGGAAAGGCGACTACTTCGGGCCCCTCGTGGCGGCAGCCGTGGCCATGACTCCGGCCGAAGAGCAGTTCCTTGACGAGGTTCCCTTGGTGGACAGCAAGGTGCTCGGTGATCGTCAGATCGGTGTAGCTGCGGAGCACCTTCGCAACGTCCTGCCTCACGAGGTCGTCGTGATCGGGCCCCGCCGCTACAACGAGCTCTATGCCAAGTTCCAGAACGTGAATCACTTGTTGGCCTGGGCCCACGCGAAGGCGATGCTCGCGGTGAAGGACAAGTCTGGCGTCAATCACGTGTTGCTCGACAAGTTTTGCGACGAGTCCGTTGTCAAACGGGCGCTCGGGGCTCGCGCTTCGGAGATCGACCTCCTGGCCCGCCCGCGAGCCGAAGACGATCCAGCGGTCGCCGCGGCGTCGCTCCTCGCGCGTGATGCGTTCGTTCGCGGCATCGACCGGCTGCGGCACGTCGCCGGCCGTCCTTTGCCGAAGGGCGCAGGCAGCCCGGTCCTCAAGGCGGGCCGTGCGCTGGTGAAGGAGCGCGGGCGTTCGATCCTCACCGAGGTCGCCAAGGTCCACTTCCGCACCACGGGCCAGATCGGCGGCTGAGGCCCCACCCGGACAAGACGGGCATGTCGACCATTTCCTTCGGCATGTCGCAGGTCCGTGCGGAAGCCGACAAGCTGCTCGGTGATTGGATGAAGCTGTAGATCTGCCCATCGGGCCGAGACGAGTCGGTCAGCGCTGGGCCCATGGGTTACTCTGGGGATTCGTCGGTTTTGCATCTTGAGGACCCATCGATGACGCGCCTACTCATCACCGTCGTCACGCTCGCATCGGCCGTTGCGGCGCAAGGCTGGCCACTGCCGCCGACGCAGACAGGGAATCTGTACATCTCCGGATACTCGAGCGCCAATGTCGGCGAGTATTTACCGGACGGGACGCTGCTGCGGACGCTCACGCACCCGACGATGACCAATCCCCGGGGAGTCGCCGTGGACGACGATGGCAACCTGATCGTCGTCGTCCAGACCAACTCGCGGATTCTCAGGCTCGCACCAGACGGTACGCACCTGCAAACGGTGACGCACCCGGACCTGACGAGCGGTACAGGGATCTCGCGGGCACCCAACGGGAACTGGTATGTCGGGAGCTTCAGCCCGGGACGCGTCGTCGTGTTTGACGCGGCCTGGAACTACGTGACGACGATCACCGCTGCCGGGATGAATGGCGTCAATTGCGTGTCGTTCGAAACGAGCGGAACCGGTGCCTTCGCCGTGACCTCGGCGGGCGCCAATCTCGTGTACCGCTTCGACGCCACGCACACGATGGTGGGGACGGTGGGGCACCCCAACATGAGTTCTCCGATGTCGATCGCGTCGGACGGCCAGGGCGCCCGCTTCGTTTCGAATGGATCTTCGGGTTGGATCATCAAGTTCGACGCCGCGTGGAATCCGTTGTTGTCGTTCGGCCAGGGCACTCTGTCCGCGCCCCAGGGGATTGCCGTCGATCAGTTTGGTGACCTGACCATTTCCAACTTCGGTGCATCGACGGTGCACCGGTATGACACTCAAGGTGCGCTGCTCGGTTCATGGCCGCTGGTCGGCGTGACGACAGGGCGCAACATGGCCTGGCAGACCAGCCCGCGGGTCCTGTCGCGGGCCGGCACGGTCGGGTTAGGCGCGGCGGTGATCCCGGAAGACGTCCTCCTGGTGTCCGGGCAGGCGGGCGACGCGATGCGTCGCGTCTTTCTGACGCAGTCAGCGGCGTTCGACCTGACTCTCAGCGCGCCGACAGGCACTGCGATCCCAGCGCACTTCGTCCTCTATGCTTTCCTGGGCGAACCGGTTCTTGGCGATGTGACCGATGTGACGAATGGCATCGGGTCGATGTGCTTCGCGCCACCGTTGTTTGGTGGTGCTCCGATTGTCATTGCCAACACGATCGGAGCGGAGTCCTTGTTGGGAACGCCCATCTTCTTGGCGTCGCCCGCCCCGTCCACGGTCCTCAGCTATCCCACAGGATTCGGCGTCCCGGCGACGGTGACGATCCAGGGCGTGATTTTGGACACGAACTCCGCCGCCGGCCCCGGTGTCGCGTGGAGCGTGACGAACGCGGTCACCGTTCAGATCAGCTGATCAAGCAGACATGCCGAGGACCGAGGTGGCGAGCCCGATCAGTCCACCGAAGACACCGCCCCAGACGACGAGCCAGCCCAGCGGAGGCGTCCTCAAACCGAGTTAGAACAAGGGCTTGTGGGTTTTTACCGAGCTTTGCGGCGGCACGTGCTTGTTTATGAGCATTTTATGACGATAATGCGCATAGAGCTTGCCCATGCCTGTCGATCCACGTCAACGCGAACAGCGCCTCGCCGCCATCCGCCAGATCATCGGCACCCACTCCGTGCGGAGTCAGGCCGAGCTGGTTCGCCGGCTCACCGGCCTCGGGCTGAGCGTCACCCAGTCCTCGGTCTCCCGCGATCTGCGGAGCCTTCCGATCAGCAAGGTCGGTGGCGAATATCGGATCACCCCGCGCGGCGACGCCGGAGTGGACGGTGCGGTGTTGCGTGAGGCCATGCGGGACGCGGTGACGGGGATCACCGCCGCAGGACCAAACCTTGTTGTGGTCCACACAGTCATCGGTGCTGCGTCTCGGGTCGGCAGCATCGTCGACAACGCAGCCTGGCCAGAGATCGTTGGGACCGTCGCAGGGGACGACACGCTGTTCGTCGCCGTTTCGGGGACGCGCGCGGCCACCGGGTTGCAGCATCGGATCGGAGACCTGGTGGGGAAGGAGTGGAGTGATGGCTGACACCATTGCGTTGGCGTACTCGGGTGGGCTCGACACAAGCTGGTGCATTCCCCATCTCGTGGAGTCGCTGAGCGCCGACGTCATCACCGTCAACGTTGACGTGGGCGGGATCGACGCCGCCGAGCTGCGTGCGCTCGAAGATCGCAGCGCCCAGCTCGGGGCGAAGCGGCATGTACATGTGGATGCTCGGGAGACCTTCTTCGAGGAGGTGATCCGTTTTCTTTTAACGGGCAACGTCCTCCGCGGGCAGGTCTACCCGTTGTGCGTCGGCGCGGAGCGTAGCTTGCAGGCGCGCGAGGTCGCGCGCGTAGCCGGAGAGCTGGGAGTCTCGGCCGTGGCGCACGGCTGCACCGCCGCCGGTAACGACCAGGTGCGCTTTGAGGTAGCGCTGCGTACGGCCGCTCCCGAGGTGGACATCATCGCGCCGGTGCGGGATCTGGCGCCGAGCCGCGAGGATGAGATCGCGTTTTTGGCCGAGCGGGGCTTCGTGCTCCCGGATTCGAGCTGCTCGTATTCCATCAACAGCGGACTGTGGGGGGTGACGATCGGCGGCCGCGAGACGCTGGACACCAAGGAGTCGTTGCCGGAGGACGCCTGGGTGCGGACGCGCGGTGCGTTTGACCACCCCCGCGAAGCCGAGCGCCACGTGGTCACGTTCGAGAGCGGAGCCCCCGTCGCAGTCGACGGGGAGCGGGGCACGGCGGTCGAGACGATCGAGCGCGTCGACGCGCTGGCTTCGGCCTTCGGCATTGGTCGCGGCATCCACCTCGGGGAGACGGTGCTGGGGGTCAAGGGCCGCGTCGCCTTCGAGGCGCCGGCGGCATCCGTCCTCATCGCCGCCCACCGGGAGTTGGAGAAGCTCGTGTTGACGGCGCAGCAGCAGACCGTGAAAGACCATGTGTCGCGCGTCTACGGCGACCTCGTGCACGCGGGGCAATTCCTGGAGCCGACCTGCAGGGACATCGAGGCGCTGATGACGTCATCCCAGTCTCGGGTCACCGGGGACGTGACGTTGACGCTGCGCCCCGGCAGCGCCTTTGTGGATGGGGTGACGTCTCCGTGGTCATTACGCGACGCGTCGTCGGCCCTGTATGGCGAAGCGACCGGCGAGTGGACGCCGGCGGACGCGGCCGGGTTCTCGCGCATTGTCGGTATCCCGGGGCAACTCCACGCACGCGCGGGGAAGCGGGGCGAGTCATGAAGTCTGTTGTCGTCGACAAGATCGCGTCCGTGACCCTGAACTGCCGGCTACCGCGCGAGGTGAAGCTCGGGACGACGTTCCCGTGCGAGGAGGGCGACGTCGTGGCGGTGCGCGTGACGTCGCGTAAATCGACCTACAACCAGCTCGAGCTGACGACCGGGCGGTTTTCCCACCTGAAGCCCGGCGACGTCGTCGCGGGGGCTCTCGGGCACCGGCGCGCGCTCATGGGATACGCGGGGCACGTTCCGGAACAACTCGCTCCCGGTGACGTGGTTAATCTGCTGAACATCGGCGGCTGCATCGGGATCTGCACTTCCGGCAACCCGGACATCGGACCGCCTTTCGAGTGCGAAGTGCTCGGGCAGGTGCTGCACTTCCCGTACCTCGGCGAGCGCATTGGCGTGCCGGCCAATATCCAGCAAGGGGCGCTGCAGATGAGCGACGGGCTTGACGTCGCGGAGGTCCCCGTGGTGGCGGTGGTCGGGACGTGCATGAATTCGGGCAAGACGTTCGCCTGCACGAGCCTCATCCAGGAGTTCGTTCGTTCCCGGCTCAGCGTCGCGGCGGCGAAGGCGACGGGGGTCAGCCTGCGCCGCGACGTCCACGCGATGGAGGACTCGGGCGCACGGGAGACGATGATCTTCACCGACCTCGGCGTGGTGACGACGCAGCGCGAGAACGCCCCAGCGTTGACGCGCACCATGCTGACGACGTTGGCCGCGTCGCAGCCCGATGTGATCGTGCTCGAGCTCGGCGATGGCTTGATGGGGGACTACGGAGTCGATGCCATCCTCGAGGCGGCTGATATCCGCGGCGCGCTCACGGCGGTCGTGCTGGCAGCCAACGATCCCGTGGGTGCGTGGGGCGGCTGCCGTCAACTCGCCGATCGCTTTGGCATCGAGACGGCGGTCATCACCGGTCCCGCGACGGACAACGCCGCTGGGACGGATTTGATCCGCGAGAAGATCGGCATCACGGCGCTGAATGCGCGGACACGTCCGGCGGATCTCGCGCGGCATGTGCTCGACGTTATGGGCAAGAAGTCCGAACCGGAGAACTCCGATGGCTGAGATACCGGTGGTCGTACTCGGTTCCGGCGGTTACGTCGCGGGGGAACTTCTGCGGTTGCTGGCCGGGCATCCTTCCTTGGGGCTCCGGGCGGCCGTCTCGCGGTCGAAGACCGGGACACGCATCGCCGAGGCCTTCCCGCATCTCGCCGGCGTCTGGCCCACGGAGAC
>JABSRK010000162.1 GCA_013213915.1 Planctomycetota bacterium | reverse complement strand
CAAGGTGGAGGTCGTGCATGGCGACACCGCGGTCGTGCAATACGGTGTCGGGACCTTCGGAAGCCGCGGAACGGCGGTCGGCGGGACCGCCCTGTGGCGCGCCCTCGACTCGGTCATCGCCAAGGCGACCCGGTTCGCGGCGCACCTGATGGGCTGCGACACCGACCAGGTCACGTTCGAGGACGGGACGTTCACCGGCCCCGAAAAGTCCATGGCGTTCGGCGAGGTGGCGTTCGCCGCCCACGGCGCCGCCAACCTGCCGCCGGATACGGAGCCGGGACTCGTGGCGACGGCGTTCTACGAGCCGGACAACTTCACGTTCCCCTTTGGCACCCACATCTGCGTCGTGGAAGTCGATCCCGAGATTGGCACCATCGAGATCCTCCGCTACGTCGCCGTCGACGACTGCGGCAAGGTCATCAACCCCATGCTCGTCGACGGCCAGATCCACGGGGGCATCGCCCAGGGCCTGGGCCAGGCGCTGTACGAGCGCGTCGTCTACGACGACGACGGCAACCTCGTGACCGGGTCCTTGATGGACTACGCGGTCCCAAAGGCCCACCATCTCCCCCGCTTCGAGACGTACCGCACCGAGACGCCGACACCGGTCAACCCGCTCGGCGCCAAGGGCGTCGGCGAAGCCGGGACCATCGGCTCCACGCCATCCGTGGTGAACGCCGTATGCGACGCGCTGCGTCCGCTCGGAGTGAAACACATCGATATGCCGTTGACCCCACATCGCGTGTGGCAGGCCATCCAGGAGGCAAACTGATGATCCCGGCTGAATTCGACTATGCGGCCCCTGCCACCCTCGACGAGGCCATCGGCCTCCTCCAGGAACATGGCGATGAAGCCAAGATCCTCACCGGCGGTCACAGCCTGGTCCCGCTCATGAAGCTGCGTCTCGCGCGGCCGGGCATGGTGGTGGACCTGCGCAAGATCGACCAGTTGAGCGCCATCGAGATGGACAACGGTTCCTTGCGCATCGGCGCGGCGGCGACCCACGACGCGATCCAGCACTCCGACCTCGTGAGCGGCCACTGCGCCATGCTCTGCGAGTGCGCCGGCGAGATCGGCGACCTGCAGGTCCGCAACGCCGGCACCATCGGCGGCAGCGTCGTCCACGCGGACCCGGCGGCCGATTGGCCGGCGGGGCTGCTGGCGGCGGACGCGTCCATGGTCCTCGTCGGTCCGGGGGGCGAACGCACGGTGGCGGCGTCCGACTTCTTCGTGGGCCTGATGGAGTCCGCCATCGGCGAGGGCGAGATCCTCACCGCGGTCTCCATCCCCGCGCAGAGCGCCCAGGGTGGTGCCTACCTGAAGATGGCGCAGCAGGCGTCGGGCTTCGCGCTCTGCGGCGTCGCCGCGCTCGTCCAGGTCGAGGGCGGCAACGTCACGTCCGCCAAGGTCGGCATCACGGGCGTCGCGAACACGCCGTACCGCGCGGCAGCCGTCGAGGCCGCTGTCAGTGGTGGCCTGGAAGCCGCCGCCGGTCACGCCGCCGACGGTGTCACACCGCTCGACGATATCCATGCCTCGTCCGCCTACCGCAGCCACCTCGCCGCCGTCTTCACCCGGCGCGCGCTCGAGACCGCCGCGGCGAGGGCCGGGGGCTCTGCTTGAAGCTCGAGGGCACGGCCCAACTAAACGGAACGCCTGACGCGCTCTTCGGTCGACTCCTCGACCCGGAGACGCTCCAGCGTTGCATCAAGGGTTGCGAGTCCCTGGAAGAACTTCCGGACCAGGACGAGGACACCCGCGGCTACGCCGCCGCGGTGAAGGTCGGCATCGGCGCCATCAAGGGCCGTTTCAAGGCGACGGTCTCTCTGTCCGACATCGACGCCCCCACCTCCTACGCCATGTCCATCGCCGCCAAGAGCCCCGTCGGGCACCTCCGCGGCACCGCCCAGATCGAGCTCGCGACGAACGACGCGGGCACCAGCCTCACCTGGAGCGCCGACGCCAAGGTCTCGGGCGTGATTGCGGCCGTCGGGCAACGCCTCATCGGCGCCGCTGCCCAGAAGTTCGCGGACGATTTCTTCAACCGACTCCAGGACGTCGTCGGCGGGCCTGACTCCGGCCAATCATGAGCGCGGCCGCTTGACGCCAACGGGAATCTCGATTCTAGGTGGGGCGTGACCCGACCCAGCCCGTTCCACCCCCGCACCGCGCCCCTCTGCGAGAGCCATGCCTGGAAGACATGGGCCGGGTTCCTCGCCGTCTGTCACTACGGCGCCTGTGGCGAAGCCGAGTACCACGCGTTCCGGCACGCGGCCGGGGTGCTCGACGTGTCGCCGCTGTGCAAGTATGCGGTCACGGGTCCGGACGCCGCGCGGTTCCTGTCCTACGTCTGGGCACGGGACGTCAGCCGCCTCAAACCCGGCCGCGTGACCTACGCCGCCCTGTGCGACGCCGACGGCTTCCTCATTGACGACGGCACGATCGCGCGCCTAGACGACGACCACTGGCGCTGCACCACCGCGAGTCCGAGCCTCCACTGGTTCGCGCGTCACGCCCGCCGCTTCGACGTCACCGTCACCGACACCAGCGAGCAGACCGCCGCCCTCGCGGTCCAGGGGCCGCGCAGTAGAGATCTGTTGAACGACGTCACCGATGGCGCCGTGGAAGGCCTGCGCTTCTTTCGCGTGACGGGGGCCAGCATCGGCGGCGTCACGGTCGAGATCTCCCGCACCGGCTACACGGGTGACCTGGGCTACGAGGTGTGGATGCCAGCCGACAACGCCCTGGACGTCTGGGATGCCCTCGTCGGTGCCGGCCGCCGTCACGCCCTGCAACCCGCCGGACTCGACGCCCTCGACATGACCCGCGTCGAGGCCGGGTTCATCCTGCAGGACGTCGACTACTACAGCTCCCTGCGCGCCCAGGTACGTTCGCGCATGTCCACCCCGTGGGAGGTCGGACTCGGCTGGACGGTGCAACTCGACCGGGATCCGTTCATCGGTCAGGACGCCCTCGTCGCATCCGAGAAGTCACCCACCTGGCAGTTCGTCGGACTCGACATCGACTGGGAAGAACTCGAAGCGTTGTACGAGCGCGTGGGGCTCCCGCCCCACCTGCCGGCGCAGGCGTGGCGCACGCCGGTTCCCGTGTATTCGGGTTCGGAGCAGGTTGGTCAGGCGACGTCAGGGACGTGGTCTCCCCTGCTCAAGAAGAACTTCGCCCTGGCCAGCGTCAGAACGGCACACGCCGCCATGGGAACGCGGCTGAGGATCGAGCAGACCGTCGAGTTCCGCCGCCACAAAGTCACGGCGACCGTGGTCGAACGTCCGTTCTTCGATCCGGAGAGGAAGCGGTCCTGATGACGACGACCTACGACGCAATCGTCATCGGCGGCGGCCACAACGGCCTCACGTGCGCCGCCTATCTGGCGAAAGCAGGCCGCAAGGTCTGCGTGCTGGAGCGGCGTCACGTTCTCGGCGGCGCGGCGGTGTCCGAGGAGGTGTTCCCCGGGTTCACCTTCTCCGTGTGCTCGTACGTGGTGAGCCTGCTGCGTCCGGAGATCATCCGCGAACTCGATCTCCCCCGTCATGGGCTGGACCTGATCCCCCTGGAATCCACGTTCACGCCGCTACCCGACGGCCGCGCGTTGTACCGCGGCCCGGACCCGGGGCAGGCGCGCCGCGCCATCGCCCAGTTCTCCGCCAAGGACGCGGACGCCTATCCGGAGTTTGGCGCCGCCATGAGCCAGATCGGTCGGCTGGTGAAGCCCGTCCTGGCCATGACGCCACCCGACCCCAGCAAGCTGGGGCTGGGCGCGATCATGGACCTGCTGCGTCTCGGGCGCCGCTTCGGCGACCTCGACACGGACGCCCGCACGTTGCAGGCCCGCATGATGACCATGTCCGCGGCCGACTTCCTCGATCGGTGGTTCGAGTCGCCCGTGCTGAAGGCCGCCATGTCGGTCAGCGGCATCATCGGGACGTTTCAAGGCGTGCGGTCACCCGGGACGGCATACGTGCTCCTCCACCACTACATGGGCGACATCGACGGCGCCTACCGTTCGTGGGGGTTCTCTCGCGGAGGCACCGGCGGCGTCAGCAACGCGATCGCCAACGCAGCCCGGAGCTTTGGCGCCGAGATCCGGACAGAGGCTCCCGTCGACCAGATCCTCATCGAGGGTGAATCAGCGACGGGCGTGGTGCTGGCAAACGGTGACGAGGTGCGCGCCAAGACCGTCGTATCGGGCCTGGATCCGCACCTGACGTTCCTGAAGCTGGTCGGACGAGACAAGCTCCCCGATCCGTTCGTCAAGGACATCGAACGGTTCAAGATGCGCGGTAGCTCGGGCAAGGTGAACCTGGCCCTCGACGGCCTCCCCGACTTTGTGGCCATGCCCGGCGAAGGCCCTCACCTGCGCGGGGACATCACCATCGCCCCGTCCATCGACTACCTGGAACGCGCCTACGACGAGGCCAAGTACGGAGCCTGGTCACGACGGCCGTTCATGGACGTCGTCATCCCCAGCCTCACCGACCCCACGGTGGCGCCGCCAGGCAAGCACGTGATGTCGATCTTCGTGCAGTACGCCCCCTACAAGCTGAAGGAGGGCCCCGAAGACTGGCCGCATCAGCGGGAGGCGTTCGGCGACGCCGTGATCGACACGCTGGCCGAGTACTGCCCGAACTTGAAGGACATCATCCTGCACCGCCAGGTTCTCAGCCCCTGGGATCTGGAGCAGGAGTTCGGACTGACGGAAGGCAACATCTTCCACGGAGAACTCTCCCTCGAACAACTGTTCTTCCAACGTCCGACCGCACAGTGGGCGCGCTACAAGACTCCGATCAAGGACCTGTGGATGTGCGCATCGGGGACACACCCTGGTGGCGGAATCATGGGCGCGCCCGGCAAGAACGCGGCCCGGGCCATGCTGAAGCGATGGTGAACCGATGAGCACGTACGACGCGATCATCATCGGAAGCAGCATCGAAGGACTGGCGACGGCCGGCCTGCTGGCGAAGGCGGGGCGGCATGTCATCGTCCTCGAGGCCCGGGACGTCCTGGGCGGCCTCGCCGCGCCGCGCGCGTTCCATGACGGCTTCACCGCACCCGGCGTCCTGCACGACGCCTCGTGCCTCCACGAGGACGTGGTCCGACGCCTCGCCCTCGAGCGCCACGGGCTCGTCCGCCACTCCACTCCGACCGTGCGTCTCGCTGATGAGGACGGTGGCGGCATCGCCATCGACCACAGCGGCGTATCCGGTCCCGACGCCGACCGCTTCGCCGCCTGGCGCGCGTGGATCAAGAAGGTGTCCCCCGTCGTCCACCAGCTGCTCGACAACCCGGCGCCGCCCCTCGACGGGTCGTTGCCGCGCCTCGCCTGGTCGGCGCTCCGTCTCGGCGCGACGCTGCGCAAGCTGGGCCGCCGGGATATGACCGAGTTCCTGCGGGTGCCGCCCATGTGCGCCGCAGACTGGCTCAACGAGTGGTTCGAGGACGAACGGCTGAAGGCCGGACTCGCAGCGCCAGCGCTGGAAGGGCTGTGGGGCGGACCGTGGTCGGCAGGAACCGCCGCCAACCTTCTGTTCCGAGAGGTGATGTCCGGCCCGGATGTGGCGGGCGGCGCCTCCGCCGTGGTCGATGCGCTCGCCGCGTGCCTGCGTGAAGCCGGCGCCGAGCTGCGCACCGGCGCACGGGTGACCGCCATCCGATGCCGCAACGGCCGCGCGATGGGCGTCTCGCTCCACCGCGGCGACACCGTCGATGCCCCCATCGTCGCGTCCGCCCTCGATCCGCAGACCACACTCCTTGACCTGCTTTCTCCGACCGACATCCCACCCGATCTGGCACACGACGTCACCGGATGGCGGTGCCGTGGAACGACCGCCAAGGTGCACCTGGCCATCGAAGGCCCGGCTCCGTTCATCGGTGATGACGGACGCCCGGTCGATGTCGCGCGCACGGGGGCTTCTCTCGACGACCTCGAGCGGGCGTTCGACGCGGTCAAGTACGGCGAGATGAGCGAGCACCCGGTCCTGGACATCCGGGTTCCGTCACTGGTCAGCCCCGAACTCGCGCCGGAGGGTCACCACGTGGTCTCCATCATGGCCCACTTCGCTCCGTTCGAGCTCCGCGCAGGCTGGTCGGACGAGACGCGCGAGCTCCTGGGGCGCAACGTCGTCGCGACCCTCGCACGCCACGTCCCCGACATCGCGGATCGCATCGTCGCCCAGGAGACCCTCACGCCCGCCGACCTGGAGGCCGAGCTGGGGCTCTGCGGCGGCCACGTTCACCATGGAGAGATGGCGCTCGACCAGATGCTGTCGCTGCGCCCCTCCGTCGGGTGCGCCGACCACTCCGCCCCGGTCCCCGGGGTGTTCCTCTGCGGCCCCGGCACCCACCCGGGCCCGAACCCGTGGATGGGCTGCGCGCGCCTCGCGGCCAGACGCATCCTGGCCCGTTGACCGCCCCCGAAGCCCTACAAGAACAGGTCGCTCTGCAGGTCTGCGGTCGGATCGACCGCGTACGGATCCAGATCCGTCACCCCCTCCTCGGCGAGCACCTCGTCGTCGATGAAGAAGTTGCCCGTGCAGGTCTTGGCGTCGCGCACCAGGATGGCGTGCGCGGCGTCGGCCATGATCTCGGGACGTCGGCTGCGGCGCACCATCTCGTCACCCCCGAGGAGGTTCTGGACGGCGGCGGTGGCGATGGTGGTGCGCGGCCACAGCGCGTTGACGGCGATCCCCTTCGGGCGCAGCTCCTGCGACAGCCCGACGACGCAGAGGCTCATGCCGTGCTTCGCCAGGGCGTACGCGAGATACGCCCCGAACCACTTGCTGTTGCAATCGGCTGGCGGCGCATTGACGAGGACGTGGGGGTTGTCCGCTTTCTCGAGATGCGGGAGGCACGCCTGCGTCGCGAGATACGTCGCACGGACGTTCACCTGGTGCATGAGGTCGAAGCGCTTAATGGGCGTCTCGGCGATGCCCGCGAGCCAGATGGCCGACGCGTTGTTCACCAGGACGTCGATGCCGCCGAACCGATCGACCGTCGCCGCGACAGCCGCGTACACGGCCTCTTCGTCACGAAGGTCGCACGCCACCGCGAGGGCCTGGCCTCCCACGGCCTCCATCTCGGCCGCTGCTTCGTGGATCGTCCCCGGCAGCTTGGGGTTGGGCTCCACCGTCTTGGCCAGGATCGCGACGTTCGCCCCATCCTGGGCCGCCCGGACGCCGATGGCCTTGCCGATTCCCCGGCTGGCCCCGGTGATGAGCACGGTCTTGCCCTTCAGGGTGGTCACGGGATGAGCATAGCCGCGCGGGCGTATAGTTTGCGGTCATGATCCGCTTTCTGACCCTCCTCGCGCTCGCTTCGCACGCCAGCGCCCAGTTGCAGCCGATCGACGGGATCGCCTGCCAGCCCCTCAAGGCGCAAGCACGTCGGCTCGCGGAGACGCTCCAGGTCGTCGGGACTCCGCTCTCCCGCGCCGAGCGCTCCCGTCTCGACGAGATCCTCGGCATGCCGGACGGGCCCGACGCCGTATCAGCGATCCAGGAGTTGCTCGCGCCACGGGTGCTCGCCGCCGTGAACGTCAACCCGGAGAGCCGCGTCAAGGTCGCCCGTGGGCCCGCGCCGGCCGAGCTCATGCAACAGGGATGGCGCACGTTCCTCGTACGCGTCCACAACGAGGCCGGCGTCACGGCCAAGCTGCGCGTGTCGAGCCCCAATGCCCGCCCGGTCTACCGACGCTCGGCCGGAGCTCCGGAGCCAAAACGCACCATCAAACCGGGAGACGTGGGCGACCGCTGGCTGGACGTCGCGACGTTCGATGCGCGGCCGATGAACGAACCCCTGTCCGGGCTCGGGCTCGAGTATCGCGTCGTCGAGCTGTACGCGCGCGACGCGGGGCAACGAGAAGCACGGCTGGCTTTCGACGTCGGACAGGGCACTCAGGACCTGGGGTTCCGCGGGCATGTGGACATCCTGTTCAACTGCCGACCCGCGGTGGCCGTCATGTTCGAGGTGAAGGACCACGACGGCAGGGACTGCATGGCAAGTTTCGAGATCCGTGACCGCCGCGGACGCCTCTATCCCGCGCCTTCGCGGAGGCTCGCTCCCGACCTCTTCTTTCATCCCCAGGTCTACCGAACGACCGGCGAGACCGTGGCGCTGCCAGCCGGCGACTACGACCTCGTCATCGGGCGCGGCCCCGAGTACCGAATCCAGCACCGTCGCCTGACCGTCCCCGAAGACGTCCGATCCCACCGGTTCAAGATCAAGCTCGCGCGCTGGATCCACCCCGCCGCCACCGGCTGGTTCTCGGGCGACCACCACGTCCACGCC
>JABSRK010000161.1 GCA_013213915.1 Planctomycetota bacterium | reverse complement strand
AGAAGAGCTCTTGCTCTTCTCCCTGCTGCAGTAAGTCGGGGCGAGTGGATTCGAACCACCGGCCTCTTCGTCCCGAAAACCGATCTCGGTGCTCGCAGACGACGACTCAACCTGTTGCTTCAATGCACGTTAGTAGCAACCCTACCCACTCGCAAGGCGTCGCGTACCGTCGCCATAAGTCGCGTGTAATCGGGGTAGTCCGAGGCCTTCGAGGGCAATTACCCTCGACGCTCTGCCGCCACGCCGCACAGAGGACTACGCTGGTTGCGTCCGTTTCGGACCTACGCCCCCTCCCCCAGCGAGTCCCACCATGAGATCGGTCGTCGTTCTGTTTGTGCTGCTGCTGTACGGTCCGATCGCTGGCGCTCAGACGACGTACTACGTATCCGAGAGCGTCGGCAGCGACGTCAATCCAGGGACGTCTCCCGGCGCGCCCTGGCAGACCCTGTCCCGTGTGTCCGCCGCAGCGCTTTCGCCTGGGGATCAGGTGCTCCTGAAGGCCGGGGACACGTGGCTGAACGACCAATTGGTGGTCACGACGTCCGGTGTCCAAGGCGCTCCGATCCGATTCGCGGCGTTCGGTGTCGGTCCCCGACCCGTGATCGACCAGATGGCAGTCCTCCCCGCAGTGCGTGCGTCCGGCGCAACCGACCTGATCATCGACAACATCCACACGCGAAACGGTAGGGACGGCATCGCCCTCTCCCAGTGCGATCGCGTGATGGTCTCGAACTGCGAGATCGAAGCGCCTTCCCGTTATGGCGTGCTCGGCTCCGGTGCGCCGGGCCTGATCACAGTGGAGAGCTGTGACATCCACCACTGCGGCAACGACGGAATCAACGCCTACATCACCGCGTTCGTGGTCCGCAATTGCTACATTCACGACCTCCTCAATCTCGCGGCGAACTCCGACGCCATAGCTCTCCACGCCTCCTACTCACCCGTCAGCCAGATCTACGGGAACACCCTCGTCGGTCCGTTCAACAAGGCGGGCATCAGTGGCGCCGGTGCCGGTGCCGGAGCCACCCGCTACGTCGCCCATGCCAACTTCGTGACCGGCGCCCGCAAGTACGGTTTCATCGTCCAGGGCCTCGGCAGCACCGGTCTCGTCTACAACAACATCATCGTCGTCCCTTCGTTCGGCATGAGCCCCGGCGCCGGCCTGTCGGCCCGAGAGAATGCGCTCATGGAGGCGTACAACAACACCGTCATCAACCTGAACACGAACGTCGACGGGCCATCGTTCCACGTGGCGAGTGGTGCCGACATCACCGCGAGAAACAACATCTCCATCTGCGCCAGCAACGAGTCCCTGCATTGGCAGACCAGCTCGACTCCCGCGCCGATGCGCTCGGACCACAACCTGTACTGGCCCGACGACGACCCTCTCGCCCTCGGGGGACGATTCGACCTTCAGGGATCGACGACGACGGTAACCGGCTGGCAGGCGCTGGGGCACGATCCGAACGCCGTCGTGGGACACCCCTTGCTCCTGGGCGGCACGATGCTCTCCCGCCCCGACGACGCGCGACTCGGGGTGACGAGTCCGGCCATCAGTTCCGGAGAGGACCTCTCCGCCCACTTTGTGGTGGACTTCGCCGGAACCGCGAGGCCCGTCGGCTTAGCCTGGGACATTGGTGCACTCGAGCGTTCGCCGTCGTGGGGTCCCTTCACATTGTCCATCTATCAGGGTGCCGTCTTGGATGCCCACCTCGAGGTCAACAATGGCCCGGCGTCCCAACCCGTCGTCAGTTTCTTCTCCCTGGACCCGCTGAACACGATCTCCCCGGGCACGGGCTGGTTGGGTGGACTCCATGTCCCCGTGGCTGACGCCGTCGTCTTCTACAACCTGGGCGTCCTCGGGGTTGCACCGTTTGGTGGCGTTCTGGATGCGACCGGCCACTGGAGTACGCTCCTTCCGTCTGCCGCCATCGCGGGTCTGTCAGGTCTCACGCTTCATGGAATCACCGCTTACGACTCCGCGACGGGTCCGGTGTTCACGTCAGTGACCTCCCGGCTCGTTCAGTGAGACCCACCGTCCGGGCACTCTTGGTGGTTTCAACAACGAAAGAGGGCGCCCACTGAGGGCGCCCTCTTTGTCGTTGATTCGCTGGTGAGGTGTTTGTCAGCGACTCCACCAAGGGTTGGAGTAGGGGCGTGCGCGGTAGTGGCTACGAACGTATGTTCCGTTCGATCGGTAGTAACTGCGAACCCGAGTATGATGGGCATGCTCGGGAGAAGTTCGAGGGATAGCAGCTGCAACTACTCGGACAAGTGTTACCGATCAGCCTCCAAACCATGATGCACATCCTCTCCTCCGTCCTCCTAGTCCTCTGCATGGCAGCCAGCGCAATCGCCGCCGATCAACAATTGGAATTGGCTGCGCCCTTCACCGACAACATGATTCTGCAGCGGCAATGCGAAGTCCCCGTGTGGGGTTTCGATGCCCCGGGAAGCCAGATCACCGTCGAGTTCGCCGGACAAACGAGGACCGCCGTTTCGGACAAGAACGGCGATTGGATGATCCATCTCAAGTCCTTGAACGCCTCGCGGGAAGAGCGGGCATTCAAGGTCAGCAACAACCACGAAAAGTCCATTACCCTCCAAGGCGTTTTGGTTGGCGAGGTGTGGTTCTCCTCCGGCCAATCCAACATGGTCTGGGTCGCCGGGAAGAGCATGTGCAGGGACCTCGCCCGCGAAATTTCCGGAGCCAAAGGGGACATCCCCATTCGCGAAATCAACATCTCCACCGTCTCCGCCCTCTACCCACAAAAGAAGGCCACCTCGGACGGCGGATGGAAGAAGGCTGGCAGCGCGAGCGGCTTCTCCGCCCTGTCCCTGTCCTTCGCCTACGACCTGTACAAGGAACTCGACATACCGATCGGCCTCCTCCTCAGCGCTCACAGCAACACCAGAGTCGAGGCCTTCACCCAACGCCAGGCATTCGAAGCGCATCCGAAGCTGAGAGCAGACGTCGATCTCATGCACGACGCCGATCCGCTCACCGAGCAAGGCCGCAAGGCCTACGCAAAGTACTACGACGACCTGAAAGCATGGCAGCAAGAAGCCGGCGAAGCCGCCGTGGCTGGCGGCAAGATCCCAGCGCGACCTGGTCTGCCCGGCATCGCCGGAATGTGGCGCGGACCATCACAGTTCTTCAACGGCAAGATCTCTCCGGTCATCCCCTACGCAATCCGCGGCGCGATCTGGTGCCAGGGAACAAGCAACAGCAACGACGGCAGGGTCTATGCCGCCAGAATGGAAGCACTCATCAAGGGCTGGCGGGGCGCATGGAACATGCCCGAGATGCCCTTCTACTTCACACAGATGCAGTGCTACGGCACGCCGGATCCCGACAGCGTCGGTTTCGCCGACATCCGCCAGGCCCAGCACCAGTTCTTCATCAACAACCGTGAGAACGTCGGCATGGTCGTGCAATCCGATCTCAACTCGGCGAGACCTCAGGGAATCCACTACCAGAACAAGCTCCACCCCGGGATGAGAATGGCTCGCTGGGCCCTCGCCAAGCAATACGGCAAGGACATCGCCTACACCGGCCCGATTTACGACGGCTACGAGATCGACGGCAGCAAGGTCGTGATCTCCTTCGAAAAAGATAGCCTCTTCGGCGGCCTGATGGTGGCCGACAAAGGCATGGCCAAGGACTACCGCGAACCCGGCAAGTTCGTGGAGCCTGCCAAGCCGACCCCCAACGACAAGCTCAACCATTTCCGCCTCTGCGGCGCCGACAAGAAATGGCACGCGGCACTTGCCACCATCGTCGGCGACACCGTCGTGGTCCGTTGCAACGCCGTGCCCAACCCCATCGGCGTGCAATACGCCTATTGCGGCGTGCCGGAGAACTCGAACCTCTACAACTTGGCCGGCCTGCCCGCCACGCCCTTCGCCGCCATCGATGGAAGGCTGATCTTCCAGGAAGACGACCCCGAGAAGGCCGCCAGAGAGAAGGCGAAGTACGCCCGCTACACCGATCCCGACTACCCCATCCTGCAAGTCGCGGAATACTATCGCGACGGGGTCATCATCCAGCGCGGTCAGCCCATACCGGTTTGGGGGCATGCCAACAAAGGCGTGAAGCTCACCGTGACTCTCGGCGAGGTCACCAAGATCGCCATCGCCAACGACCTGCAGCAGTGGTCGGTTTCGTTCCCCGCCCTCAAGGCCTCGACTAGGGCGATCACCTTGAAGGTAGAAACCAGCCATGACCACCGCAGAGCGGTGAACGACATCCTCGTTGGCGACGTCTGGTATCTGACCGGCCACACCCTCCTCGCAACCGAGTGGCCCTACAATCAGCGCGACAAGGAAGCCGCACGGCCCGCCGCCATGCCCCTCGTCCGAGAGTTCCGGAGGAAGACCAGCGCCAGCAGCTCGACGACTCCCAGAAAGCGCCGCTTCGAAACCGGCGGCGGCAAGTACCGTTCGTCATGGCTCACGGCGGACTACTCCACGGACAACAATGGCGTCACCATGTTCGCCTACGAGTTCGCCAAGGCACTCAACCGCGAGGGGATTCCGCAGGGCTTCATGACAATGACGTCAGGCCGAGGGGGGCGCAATCGACAGATTGCTTCGCCTCTCTCGTGGACATCCTTTCATGGCGTCAAGGACGTGAAGACCCCGGCCTTCCAAGCCCGCCTCGACGAGTTGTTCCTGCAGTTCCCCAACACGGGTATCGCCGAAGCTGCCGCCGCCAGACACGTCGCCGAAGTCAAGGCCTTCGTCCAGACCATCATTGCGGCCGGCAAGCGCGACGCAGACCTCGCTGGCGCCGCACCGCTCTCTGCCCCCGTCTTCCCGGAACCCGGCAAAGGCGGCACCGTGCGCCCCGACACGATTCCCACCTACGCCTACAACTGGTGCGTTAGCCCGCTCACCCCCATGGCCGTCTCCGGCGTGATCTGGATCCCATCCGAACACAACATCGGTGAGACCCCGGCCCACTACGCCGCCGAATTGCAGATCCACGCCAAGAGCCTGCCAAGCACCTATGGCATGGAACAGGTCCAGTTCCTCTATGCCCAACCGGCAAGCTCCCTCGTTGAAGGCCTCACCACTCCCAAGATCCCGGGCGCCAAGAGCGTCACCTTCTATCAATGGCCCAAGAGCCTCCATACACTCGCCACCGAACTGGCGAAACTGGCTGAGTGATCGAACCGTAGGCGCAAGGTGCGCCGTCGCAATGCTTCGACGGATGCGCAACGATGCTTACATGGCTCACCGCCCACGACACACCGGACCAGGAATCAGGCGACGTTCATTCTGCCGCCACAATCCGACGGCGGATTGCTGATCCGGCACCCAGGCGGAAAGCAAACCCGCCTTCCCGCCAAGTAGCTTGCCGCGTTCACCAACCCCACGCCGCTGACAACCGGATTCGACGGCGCCGAGGCTGCAGGCCGAGGCGACGCGCCAATCCACTGGGAGCGAAGCCCTTGGCGGAGCTCGCCGGCGCGGAGCGCCGCGGCACGGCAAACGAAAGCAGGGAGAAGAGCTCTTGCTCTTCTCCCTGCTGCAGTAAGTCGGGGCGAGTGGATTCGAACCACCGGCCTCTTCGTCCCGAACGAAGCGCTCTACCAGGCTGAGCCACGCCCCGAGTGCGAAGGGCACTGTACGGGAATCGTCGGACGCCACCAAGGGCAGCCTGAAGCCCAGGTGCGGCAGAGGTTTGGTGTCGTTGGAAGGCTGGGGGTGAACCGCGGGCCCGGTGCCGATAGGATCCGGTGTAACCCAGTGGAGACCGACCCGTGGCTGAACAGCGAAACATCTGGATCGACCAGGCCTTCAGCGCCAGTGAGTACCGCGTGAGGGAACGCGTTGGCGTCGAGTCCGAGACCCTGGGCGTGTTCTCGACGCGGCCGCAGGCGGAGGACTTCATGGACCGGATCCTCAATCCGGAGAAGTACGCGGACGAGGGCAAGGACGAGCCGGTCCAGGAAGCCACGCCCGAGCCGCAGAAGAAGCGCCCGACCTGGACGCGCGGGATCACGCCCGCGGATCTCTGAGCGCCCCCGGAAAACCGGCCTGCCACCGGGCGGGAGCCCGGAGTTTAGAATCAGGGTGCATGCGCTGGTGCTATCCGTTTCTCATTGCTCTCTTGACCCTGGTCGGGGTGGCCCCCTCCCCCGCGCAGGACCCAGTTCGCTGGTCCCTGCGACCGGTCACGCGACCTGATCCGCCCGCAGTGGCGGACGCGGAGTGGGTGCGTACGCCCATCGACCGGTTCATCCTCGCGCGGCTGGAGCGCGCCGGGTTGCGCCCGTCACCGCGGGCCGACCGCGCGGCGCTTGCGCGGCGCATGTCGCTGCTGATGCACGGCCTGCCCCCCGCACCGGACGACGTGGCGGCGTTCGTGGGCGACGCCCGGGCCCAGGCCTTCGATCGACTGGCAGACGACGTGCTGGAGTCGCCGCGGTACGGCGAACGATGGGCCCGCCACTGGCTCGACATCGTGCGGTTTGCCGAAACCAACGGATTCGAGACCAACCTGCCTCGGGAGGACGCCTGGCCCTACCGCGACTGGGTGATCCGGGCGTTCAACGAGGACATGTCTTACGACCGGTTCGTGACGGCGCAGCTGGCAGGCGACCTCGAAGGTGATGACGCGGCTACAGGATTCCTCGTGGCCGGTCCGTGGGACAATGTGAAGTCCGTCATTCCCGAGGTGACTGCCAGCCAGCGTCAGGACGAGCTGGCGGACATGATCAACGTAACGAGCACGGCGTTTCTCGGCATGACCGTCGCATGCGCCCGCTGCCACGATCACAAGTTCGATCCCATCACCCAGAAGGACTACTACTCCATGCAGGCAACGCTCGCGGGAGTAGAGCACGGGCAGCGACCCCTGCGGTCCCTGGACGAGGACGGAGTCAAGGAGAAGCTGGATCAGGTCGAGGCTCGCATCAAGGCCCTGACCGTGCGTTTGAACGCGTACCCTGCACGCGGGATACCGGAACGCACTGCGGTCATCATCGACGAAGAGACCGGGCAAGGACCGGTATCGGTAACGGCGCTCGCCAAGTTCACCGGACACGGAGACAATCCCGCGGGAACCGCCCGGGGGCACAAGAGTGACTTAGGGGACCTGCAGCGAGCGCCCAATCTCAGCGGACGCGGCTATTCCGTTCTCGACCGCATGCCGAACCGGGATCTGCTGGTCTACCGTCCAAACGTCACGGGGCGACACCGGATCTGGGTCTCGTGGGGCTCAGGTTGGCACAACCACGCCCAGGACGCCCTCTACCTCCTTGACTCGGACGGCGACGTCAAGACGACCAACGATCGCATCCAGCTGGCGGTGGTGGACCAGCGCGGCTTCGCCGACGGCACCCTGGACATCAAGAACCAGGCCCTGTGGAGCGGGCTCAAGGACGTGGGCGTGCATGACCTGTCCTCGAAGAGCAGTATCGTCCTTCGCTCCGGGCCGAGCACGACCTCTCACGTCACCGCAGACGTGGTGATTGTCGCGCCGGAAGCAGCGTCTTCGAGCCCCGTGGCCGCGCTGCGCGACCCGGTCCGCGGCGACCGCAACATCGAGAGCTTCGCCCCTGTCCGCGCCAGCGCGTTGCGCTTCACCGCCTTCGCCACCAACAGCACGTACGAACCGTGCATCGACGAACTGGAAGCCTGGACGCCCGCCACGGACGTCGGGTCGCAGAACGTCGCCCTCGCGTCCGCCGGCGCCAAGGCCACGTCTTCGGGGAATTACGCCAACAACCCCAAGCACAAGCTGGAGCACATAAACGACGGTCAGTTCGGCAACCCGCGCAGCTGGATCTCCAACACACCGGGGACCGGATGGGTGCAGGTCGACTTCGCGGAGCCGACGGTGATCGACCGGGCCACCTGGGGTCGCGACCAGACGAAGAAGTTCGCCGATCGCCTGGCGACACGGTACGCAATCGAGGTGCTGACGGATGACGGCTGGGTACAGGTGGCATCGTCCGCGAGCCGTTTACCCTTCGGCGTCGACGTGAACAGCACGCCGGCGCTGCGTCTCGGGCACCTGCCTCGCGAGCAGGGCGAAGAAGGACTGCGCCTGATCGAACAGCGAGCCAAGGCCCGGGCGGACGCCGCCAGTCTGCGCAAGCGCCCGCAGGTGTACGCCGGTCGCTTCGTCCAGCCCAAGTCCACCCACCTCCTGCACCGGGGTGAGGTCACCGCGCCAAAGGAGAAGGTGACGCCGGACATCCCGGCGGTGCTCGGCTCGTTGAAGCTCGCGGCCGACACGCCAGAGAGCGCTCGGCGGGAAGCGCTGGCGCGCGCCATCGTCGACAACAACAACCCGTTGACGGCCCGCGTCATGGTGAACCGCAGCTGGCTGCACGACTTCGGCGAAGGCCTGGTCGAT
>JABSRK010000160.1 GCA_013213915.1 Planctomycetota bacterium | reverse complement strand
GTCGCGAGCACGGAACGGCCACGCGGGTGCACGTTGACGTGGAAACGCCGCGGCGACGCGTCCGCGTGCAGGAATCGGACGAGTTGCGACAACAGCGTCTGGTAGTCGTTCCAGCCGACGACGTGGGCTGCCCAGCCGCCCTCCAGCGGCAGCGCAAACGCCGCGACGCGTCCGTAGCCGAGCGCCCAGTGCGCGAGCACCGGCGCCTTTTTGTCCTCGGTCTCGAGCGAGACCCACGCCCCCGGACGCGCGCGTGTCGCGTGCAGGCCGAGCAGCCCAGGGACGTCGTGCGGCCCGATCCCGCCGAGGTAGGGAGAGGGCAACCCGAGCCGGAAGGGAATCGCCGCGGGCTTCTCCTCGGGCTTCTTTTCAGGCGGCTTCGGGGATTCGACGGGCTTGCCCGGCGCCGGCTTCGGAGGGTCCGGCGGCTTGGGTTGGGCATCGCGCCGGTGTCGCGCCCCCGTCGCCTTGATGACCCGTTCGGCCTCGATGGTGAAGATCTGGGGGACCTCGTTCGCGTTGAAAGCTGGATGAAACCGCCCTTGGCCCCACTGCGCGATGTCGGAGAGCATGACCTCGTCGAAGCTGCCTCCACAGCCGACAGTGGAAACCGTGATGCCTTTTTCGGCCATCTCCGACACGAGCGGCTTGGCGCGAAACGGGCGGCTCTCGCCGTCGCTCAGAAGGATGACGTGACGGATCGCGAGATCCTGAGCCTCGAAAACCTCGAGGGCGTACCGCAACGCTGGACCGAACCGGGTCCCGCCGGTCGCCTTCACGCGTGACACGCGGTCGATGATCTCGGCCTTGTCACCCGCAGGCGTGAGGTCCAGGACGAGGCTGGGTAAGTGGTTGAATTGCACCAGCCCGACCAGGTCCTTCGGGTGCAGCACCTCGGCCGCGGCGATGGCAGCTTCCTTGGCCAGGCGCAGCTTGCTCCCCTTCATGCTCGAACTCGAGTCGACGAGCAACAGCAGGCCGAGGGACGGGGCCTTGCGCATCTCCCGCTTGTGCGGCTTTTCGGGATCTGGAGGCTTCAATCCGGGGTTCGGATCGGGAGGCTTGGGCGGCTTGTCTTCTTCAGGTGCGGGGGGCGGCGACTGGCCGAGGAGCGGCAGCAGATCGAGGAAAGGCCTGGTGCGAACGTCGTACATCTCGCCGACGTCCTCGCGTGGGAGATACAGCAGCCCCGCACCGCCCTTGACCTTCTGCGTCAGCACCCGAAGCAAGCCAGGATCGGAAAGCGTGGACACCGCAACGCGGTCAAGCACAATGACGCCCGCGCCCCCGACGATGCCTGGATCGGCGACCAACGCGGCCGGAGCAATCCGATCGACCTCGAGCCCTTGCGCACGCAGCGCCGACAGCACGAGGGGGCGCTCGGCGTCCGCGATGAGGGTCACCGTCGGCGGTCCCTCGACGCTCATCTCGGTGACAGCAGCGTTGTCGAGCGGCTCGTCCCCATCCACGTCCACCCGCACTCCGATGACGTGGTGGCCCGGCGGAAGCGGTGGCATCGTCACGGGGATCTCGACTGCACCCGGGTCGATGGAGACGGGAACGCGGCGCACCTGTTGCCCGTTCACATGCGCGACGAGCACCGCATTCCCAGCCGCCGACGACGTTCCACGCCACATCAGCCGGACAGGCTGTCCCGGGACGGGCGGATCAGTCAACTCCAGGCCCACGGCCTGGACACGCATGCCCGCGCCGGCGACGAGCGCGAGCAACAACGGCGACAACTCGGACGCAGCTGGCAGTGACTCATCGACGAGCGCCACCGCTCCGTCGGTCGCGACAACGAGGCGCGCCGCGCCGCCGCCAGCATCCTCCCGCAACAGCAGCGCGTCGAGAGCCGGTCCGGGGTCAGAAACGAGATCATCCGCGGCAGGGCCTGAAGGAAGGCGTGCCGACGGATCGAGGGGGCGGACATACGCGCCGAATCCCACGGCGGTTGGTGGAAGATCTCCCGTCGCACGGTTGCGGAGGGCATTCCACGCCTCCGACCGCGCACCGGCGTCAACGCTCCGCGACATATCAACGGCGAGCAGGAGGCTCCCGGGATGACGCTCCTCGATTCGCTCCACGGGATCGAGTAACAGCAGGGCGAGCACGGCAAACGCCGCGCCGCGGAGCAGGAAAGCGAACAGCGTCAGGATCAGGCCCCGTCTGCGGCGCGTGAGCAGCGCCGCAACGAGCAGGAGAGTCGCGCCCCCGGCGACCACCGCCGGGACGAGGTCCACGCGCTTCAGGTCGAGGGCGCCGGCTATCTCAGGAAAGTTCAGCCCCATGAGGCGTCCACCAGAGGACGGCGCACCGTCACTCCTTTAGGACCATCGCATCGCCAAAAACAGCACGTGCGCCGGTGCCGCGGCTGTCGCCGAATCCGACCTCGAGGGTAAGACGCGCCTTCCCTCCGAGTCCTCTCAGGTGGATGGGCACGGCAGCGTCACCCGCGAGGAGCAAAGCGCTCTTCCACACTTCCGCGCCGTCTACAAGAACCCGCACGCGCACACTCCCCGGCACGGAACGGTTGCGCGTGACGGGATCGACTCCGACCTTCGCGCGAAAAGCATCGAAGCGCCCGTCGAGGGTGTAGGTGCACGTCGCACGCGCGTGGATACCCAGCCCCTTGCGGAACACGGTCTCTCCGATCCTGAGCTTGCCGTCACGACGGAATCCCTCATCGCGCTTCAGACCGTACGTCGGTCCCCCCTCGAGATACGGGACCTCCGTGTAAGCCACGGGCTCGATGTCGGAGAGGAATCGATAATTCGAACTCTTGAACTCGAGCGAGGCAAGGAAATCCGGGTCCAACATCACCGTTGGACCGACTGTCAGCTTCAGACTCATCTGGCCCGAACCACCGCGGCGCAACACCCCCGTCATGCGCGCCCCGTCCTTGAACCGCGCGACACAGAGCAGCGTGTCGGGCTCCTTGTACGGATCGGTCGCGGCCAGGCGCACAGCAACGACCCGGTCGTTGATGAACGAGAAGAGACGCCCCGCCCCGGCGGCGCTGTCGAAGATGACCCCCGTCCGCTCGAGACGCTGCATTTCCCCGGGCAAACGGTCGAGACGATCTCCCCGGCGCAGAAACAATTCGTCGGCGTCCGCTCCGTCCACGAGTGCAGGGAGCTCGGCGGCGCTCTTCATCTCATCGAGCATCACCACCATGGAGACGTGGTCGAGGAACACGCGGAAGCTGCCGGCGGCCTGCGTTGCAAGGGCCATCTCGTCAAAGTCACCGCCCTCGATCGCGCCGACGAACGCGTCACCGGAGACGAGGTGGATGCGGGCCGCGCCGCGCTGCGCCAGCGTCGAAGCCTCGGAGAACACCGCAGTGACGATTTTTTCCTGGGCGACGGAGACGATCCTCTCTACCCCGGTGCGGATCTGGAGCGCCCCGTCCTCTGAAAGGCCGACAAAACCGCCCCTGATCGGTACCCCGGCAACGGGGCTCACCGTCACCAGATCCTGCGCCGGTAGCCAACACCCCATCACGGCGGCGACCAACAACGTCAGGATCCTGGCCTGCATCGTGCGCTCCCAAGTCAAGTCCACAGAGCCTAACCGCCGACTCCCCCTCCGCATACGGCGTCTGTAGCCAGTGTGCGGGGCCCCTTCTGCCAGATTGGCAGGAGCCGCGCGGCCACGTCTACGCCGCCTGCTGTCATCCTGGCAGGAGCATCGTCCCGCCCGGAGCGAACGCAGCCGCTTCTGGCACGTCCGCGTGGTGTCGGACGTCCGGCCCCTTGTTTGCGTTGAGGCCAGGTGTCAACACCCTGACCTCCGGTCCGCTGACCGGAGCCGCCAAATTCGCACCTCAAGGAGATACGGGATCAATGGCCAAGCAACTCTGCTTCGACGTGGACGCGCGTGAGGCCCTCAAAGAGGGAGTTCTGAAACTGGCCAGAGCGGTGAAGACGACGCTCGGCCCCCGTGGGCGCTGTGCGGTAATCGACCGCGGCTGGGGAGGGCCGAACATCACCAAGGACGGGTACACGGTCGCCGACGAGGTGGAGCTGACCGATCCGTACGAGAACATGGGGGCCCAGCTCCTGAAGGAGGCCGCCAGCAAGACCCACGACGTGGCTGGTGACGGCACGACCACTGCCACGCTCCTCGCGGAGGCCATCTACACCAAGGCGCTTCGCCATCTGGTGGCCGGCGCCAACGTCGCCCAGATCAATCGTGGCGTCCAGGAGGCGGCCGACGTTGTCGTCGAACGCCTACGCAAGGACTCCAAGAAGGTCAGCCTCGACACGCCCGACCGCCTGCGCCAGATCGCTGCCATCGCGGCGAACAACGATAGCGATCTCGGAGGGATCCTCATCGACGCCCTCGAGAAGGTCGGCGGTGACGGCGTGATCAATATCGAAGAAGGCAAAGGCACCCAGACCGAAGTGAAGATCGTGGAGGGCATGCAGTTCGACCGTGGCTATCTCTCTCCGCATTTTGTCACGGACACCAAGACCCTCGAGTGTGAGTACAAGAACTGCCTCGTGCTCATTCACGAGGAGAAGCTCTCGAACATCGCTCCGCTGATCCCGCTCCTCGAGAAGGCGAGCAAGGCAAACCGCCCGCTGCTCGTGATCGCCGAGGACATCGAGGGTGAGGCGCTGGCGACAATGGTCGTCAACAAGCTGCGAGGCGTCGTCAACTGCGTCGCCGTCAAGGCGCCAGGCTATGGCGATCGTCGCAAGGCCATGCTGCAAGACATCGCGACCCTGACAGGCACGCGCTCCCCCGTCTTCAAGGACATGGGCGCGGAGCTCGAGTCGTTGTCGATCAACGACCTCGGCACCGCCAAGAAGATCACGGTGACGGCCGAAGCGACGACGATCATCGAGGGCGCTGGCTCCAGCGCTGAGATCAACGGTCGGATCAAGCAGATCCGCAAGGAGATCGAGAGCACCGAGTCGAGCTACGACCGCGAGAAGCTCGAGGAGCGCCTCGCGAAGCTCGCTGGCGGCGTCGCACAGATCAACGTCGGCGCGGCGACTGAGACCGAGATGAAGGAAAAGAAGGCGCGGATCAAGGACGCGCAGGCGTCGGTGAAGGCGGCCCTCGAGGAGGGGGTCCTCCCCGGCGGCGGCGTCGCCCTGATGCGCGCGGGCAAGGACCTCGACATCGATGGATGGAAGGGCGATGTCCGCGCTGGCGCCCAGGTCCTCCAGGCCGCGCTCCGTGCTCCGTTCCACCAGATCGTCGAGAACGCCGGCGAGCATGGCGCCGTCACGGCCTCCAAGGTCCTCAAGGAACGCAAGAAATCCCATGGCTATAACGCCGAAACCCGCGAATTCTGCGATCTCCTGGAGAGCGGCGTCATCGACCCATGCAAGGTCACGACGACGGCGCTCACCAACGCGGTGAGCGCGGCCTCCATGCTCATCTCGACCAACTGCCTCGTCGCGGACGTCAAGGACGACGAGGCCGAGGCCGGCGACGACATGGAGTAGTCGACGCCCAGCACACCGGCATTCGAAGCAAACTCAGATTCGAGAAGAGAACAGGGAACCAAGAACATGGCTCTGAAGATCAACCCCTTGGACGACCGCGTCGTCGTGACCCCGCTCGAGGCGGAAGAGAAGACTGCGGGAGGCATCGTCCTCCCGGATGCGGCCAAGGAGAAGCCGCAGCAAGGCAAGGTCGTCGCGACCGGACCCGGCCGCATGCTCGATTCTGGTGATCGCGCGTCGGTCGCCGTGAAGAAGGGCGACGTCGTCGTGTACGGCAAGTACTCCGGCGCTGACGTCAAGGTTGACGGCAACGACTACAAGATCCTCCGCGAGAGCGAGATCCTCGCGAAGTTCGCCTGATCGGAAAGGATATACGGATGGCCAAGCAGATCCTGTATGCGGAAGATGCCCGAGCCAAGATCCTGGACGGCCTGACGAAGCTCGCGAGAGCCGTCAAGGTCACCCTCGGGCCGGGTGGTCGCAACGTGCTCTTCGACAAGTCGTTCGGCGGGCCCACGGTGACGAAGGACGGGGTCACGGTCTCAAAGGAGATCGAGATCGAAGATCCGTTCGAGAATATGGGTGCCAAGCTCGTCAACGAAGTCGCCAAGAAGACCAACGACAAGGCCGGTGACGGGACGACGACCGCGACCGTGCTGGCCGAGGCGATCTTCAAGGCCGGGCTGAAGCAACTCGCTGCTGGCTGCAACCCGCAGTCGATCAAGCGCGGCATCGACGCCGCTGTCGCCGCATCCGTCAAGGCCCTGCAAGCGCAGGCTCGCCCCGTGAAAGACCAGGAACAGATCGTCCAGGTCGGCACTGTCTCCTCGAATCACGACAGGGAAATCGGCGAACTCCTCGCCAGCGCCATCGAGAAGGTCGGCGAGGACGGCGTCATCACCGTCGAGGAGGCGAAGGGCATCGACACGACCCTCGAGGTGGTCGAGGGCATGTCCTTCGACAAGGGATACGTGTCGCCCTACTTCGTCACCAACCCGCAGAAGATGACGAGCGAGCTGGAGACTCCGTACATCCTCATCCACGAGAAGAAGATTTCGAACCTGCGCGACCTGCTGCCGATCCTCGAGCGCGTGGCCCAGACGGGCAACCCGCTGTTGATCATCGCGGAGGACGTGGAGGGTGAAGCGCTCTCGACGCTCGTCATCAACCGCCTCCGCGGCGTTCTGAGCATCGCAGCCGTGAAGGCGCCCGGATTCGGCGACCGTCGCAAGGCGATGCTAGAAGACATCGCGGCCCTCACCGGCGGCACCTTTATCTCCGAGGACATCGGCCAGAACCTCGAAAACCTCGAGCTCTCCCAACTCGGCACCGCCCGCAAGGTGGAGATCCGCAAGGATGAGACCTTGATCATCGAAGGCGGCGGCCAGAGCAAAGACCTAAAAGAGCGGATCGATCAGATCCGTCAGAAGATCGAGACCACGACGTCGGACTACGACCGCGAGAAGCTCCAGGAGCGTCTCGCAAAGCTGTCTGGCGGTGTGGCAGAAATCCGGGTCGGCGCTGCGACTGAGAAGGAGATGGCGGAGAAGAAGTACCGCGTCGAAGACGCACTTCACGCCACGCGCGCCGCGATGGAAGAGGGCATCGTCGCCGGTGGGGGCACCGCGCTGCTCCGCACCCTCGACGCCATCGATGCCGCCAAGAAGAAGCTCAAGGGAGACGAGAAGGCGGGCGCCGACATCGTGGCAGCCGCCGTTCGTGCGCCGACCGCTCAGATTGCACACAACGCCGGATTCGACGGCGATGTCGTGGTCGAAGATGTCCTCGAGATGGGTGGCAACGAGGGCCTCAACGCACTCACAGGCGACTACGAAGATCTGGTCGAGGCCGGCATCGTCGATCCGGTGAAGGTCGCGCGGCTCGCGCTCGAGTACGCGGGCTCCGTCGCGGGCATGATGCTCACGACCGACACTGCGATCACTGACAAGAAGGACAACGCCAAGGAAACGCCCGGGGCCGTCATCTAAGACTGATCTTCCCACGGACGGCTCTGTATGACGCAGAAACGCGACTACTACGACGTGCTCGGGGTTCCCAGAGACGCGCCGGAGTCCGACGTCAAGAAGGCCTACCGCAAGACCGCCTTCAAGTACCACCCGGACCAGAACGCGGGTGACGCGCAGGCGGAGGCGAAGTTCAAGGAAGCGGCGGAAGCATACGAGGTCCTGTCCGACGGCAACAAGCGCGCGCGCTACGACCAGTTCGGCCATGCCGGCGTCGAAGGCATGGGCAACGGCGGCGCCCAATTCCAGAACGCGGAGGACATCTTCTCCACCTTCCAGGACATCTTCGGTGGCAACGGCGGCATCTTCGACAACATGTTCACAGGCGGCCGGCGCCAGGCCGGCCCGGCGTCCGGGTCCAGCCTGCAAGCACGGGTCTCCGTGACCCTCGAAGAGGTCAAGGACGGGACATCGCGCAAGCTGTCCGTCAAGCGTCGCGAGCTGTGCGGCACGTGCGAAGGCATCGGCGCCGCCAAGGGGTCGCCTCCCGAGATGTGCACGACCTGCGGCGGGCTCGGCGTGGTCATGCAATCGTCTGGCTTCTTCAGCCGACGCATCACGTGCCCGCAGTGCGTCGGGAGGGGCAAGATCATCAAGAACCCTTGCGGCGACTGCGCGGGTCAGGGCCTCGTCAAGAAGCCCGTCGAAATCACCGTTCGCATTCCGGCCGGAGTGGAAGACGGAACTGAGATCCGCTGCGCCGGAGAAGGTGAGCCCAGCACCGAAGGCGGCGCGCGCGGTCACCTGTACTGCCACGTCAGCGTCGAATCCCACGAGCACTTCCAGCGTCAGGGCAAGGACCTGTATTGTGCGGGGGACCTCTCGGTCTCGGAAGCCGTGCTCGGCACGAAGATCGAGATCCCGACTCTCGGCGGACGCGCAGAATTGAAGATCCCGGCCGGCACCCAGCCGGCCAAGGTATTCCGGTTGAAGGGACAAGGACTGC
>JABSRK010000016.1 GCA_013213915.1 Planctomycetota bacterium | reverse complement strand
AATTTGAGCGTCCTCCGCCCCGCGCCTCTCAAATTTGTTGATGATCACCAGATCGGCGAGATCGATCATGTCGATCTTCTCGAGCTGGGACGCGGCACCGTACTCGGGCGTCATGAGGTACAAGCTCACGTCCGACAGGTCCACCACCGCGGACGAGCCCTGTCCGATGCCGGAGGTCTCCACGATCACGAGGTCGAACCCAACGCTTTGGACGACGGCAATCGCCTCGGCCAGCGAGTCGGAGACCTCCGTGCTCGCCCCTCGCGTCGCCAGGCTGCGCATGAACACGCGCGGATTGCAGGCAGCGTTCATGCGGATGCGGTCACCCAGGAGCGCGCCACCCGTCTTGCGCTTGCTCGGATCGACGGCGAGTACCGCAACGCGGTGCTCGGGGAAGTCGCGAAGGTAACGAACGAGAAACTCGTCCGTGAAGGACGACTTGCCGGCGCCTCCCGGCCCCGTGATGCCGACAACGGGCCCCTTGCTTTCCTTCGACGCCGCGCGCACGGGCCCCAGGATCGCCTCGACCTCCTCCGGGGGACGCACGCCATTGCGCTCGGCGTAGGTGATCAAGCGCGCGATCTCGAGGCTCGACCGCCATGTGTCGTCCAGGGCAGGCGCGCCGTTCGACCGCAGTGGCTTGGGCGCCGCCACATCAAGCGGATCGAAGTCACAGGCCTCGACCATCGACCCGATCATCCCCTCAAGGCCAAGCCGCCGGCCGTCTTCTGGGGAGAAAACCCGGGTGATGCCGTAGGCCTGTAGCTCTTCGATCTCGCGCGGGACGATGGTCCCGCCGCCGCCGCCGAAGATCTTGATATGCCCGGCGCCGTGTTCGTCCAGGAGGTCCTTCATGTACTTGAAGAACTCCAGGTGGCCACCCTGGTAGGACGACACCGCCACGCCCTGGGCGTCCTCCTGAATCGCGGCTTGCACGATGTCCGCGACGCTCCGGTTGTGGCCGAGATGGACCACCTCGCAGCCGGCCTGCTGGAGGATGCGCCGCATGACGTTGATGGCCGCGTCATGCCCGTCGAACAACGACGCCGCCGTGACAAAACGGATCGGGTTCTGCGTGTCCATGGTCCCCGTCGCACCACCTCTGGGCGGAGGCGGGCTACGGAACGTAACACGTTGTCAGTACAGGGGCAAAGGCTCGGACAGCGCGACGAAAGACCGGTCAGCAAGGGGGACGGACCGGGGCGGCCGGGCGGGCCCGGGGGCGGCGAGAAGGGTGCCGGGGGTCGCGGTCCGATGGGGCTGAGGTGTGCGAAAGTGGTGGGTGAGTTTGTTTGCCGTTTCTTGCCGAGGTGGGATGGTTGGACCGCGAAGTCCCCCGTACCCAGTCCAGGGGTATAGACGTCGTTCTCGGCAATTCCGGCGCGAAAAAAACCAAAAGCGATCCGCACCTTACCGGTTGCGTGAGCCTTCCTTACGTTTCGGCCGATTGTCTGACCAGGCCAGGAACCCGTCGAGGAGCCCCTGCTCGGCCAGAAAGCCCACGAGGCGCTCCTTCTCAGCGTCGGACTCCGCCAACATCCGCCAGGTCTCGTTGATCCAGAAGTTGTCCCGAGATCGTTGGGAGGCCTTGGTCTCCATGGCGGCGCGGATGAGCCCGTCGCGCTCCGACGACGTGAGCTTGAGCACCGAGGCCATGTCCACAATGGCGGGCCCCGACGGTACGAAACCGTCGTTCAGCATCTGGGAGATGTGGTTCGCGGACTTGCCGAGCAGGTTGCTGAGCTTGCGTCCGGACATCCGCTCACCCTCGTCGGAGTACGTCTCGATGAAGCGCACCAGGGTGACCTGGAAGGGCGTCCGCACCGTGTCCTTGTCGTTCGAGGCCCGCTGGAAGGGATGCCGCATGTCTGAACTCCTGAACTCGTCCACCTACCAGAAGCGAACCGCACTTCACAGCGTATCCCCAATGAACTGCGAAGACAAGTTCACGGGGAAGCGAACATCCGACGCCAGGCGCGGGGTCGTATGATCCCGCAGACCCATGCGAACGTCGATCCTCCTACTCCTCTCGCTTCCCCTCGCCGGCCAGGCAAACCCACATCGTGACGCCTCCCTCGAGGACCTGGTCCGTGCTTCGGATCAACGACTCGCCGTTTACGCCCATAACCTCGACACTGACTCGAAGGTATCCCTGAACGGGGTTGGCGAGCGCCACCTCGGCAGCCTCACCCGAGTCTTCGTCGCAGCGGCCGCGCTGACGGAAGCGCGACGAAGAGGCGTCGGACACTCGCACGTTCTGCCCTACCCCAAAACCGCATACCGGGGTGGGGGGGGCGTCCTGCGAGACCGGCACGGAGAACCGTTCACTCTCGGCCAACTCATCGAGGCGACGATCGTCCATGACGACCCTGCCGCCACCGACCTCCTCATCACGTGGCTCGGCGCGCGACTGCAGGCGTGGGTGAACGGCCTGGGGATCGACGGACTCCGCCCCATCGCCAGTCGCGTAGCGAGAGACGGATTCGTCCTTGGACAGATCGACCCCCGCTTCGGTGAGGTGCCAGCAGCGGCAGCGCAGCGCTGGCTCCACGACGGTGACACCAAGGCCATCGTGCCCTCCCCCTTCGACGCGGATCCGCGTCTACGGGACGACCACGTCCGGCGTCTCGGAAACGCCTGGGCATCCTGGTATGCGCGCCGCAACAACGCCGGCACCCTTCGAGGGTTCGCAGATGCGCTCTTCAGGCTCCTCTGCAGCGACACCTTGCACCGCGCTGATCGGGGGCTTCTCGCGCGCCTGCTGCGCTCGGTTCCGACCGTACAGAACGCACGAGACCTCGGCCTTCACCTGGTCGTCCACGGCCTCGACACGCGCTCGTGGCGCCGGGCAACGTCGGCCGCGTTGATCGAGACCCCCAAGGGGACCGTCATGGTCATAACCCAAGCAACCGGGATGGTATCCGAACATGACGCAGCCCATTTGCTATCCGTCATGGGAGAAGCCGCGCTGCGACGCCTGGCGCCTGGCGCCTGGCGTACCCCAGAAGAGGAGATCCCCGCCGCACTCCCATCGACGCTTCGCCAGGTCCAGCTTCGGACCCCCGGGTCCACACGGGCGTGCACCGACTTCGACGTGGGCGGCACCGCGCAGCTCGTCGTCCAGGCAGCGCCGCTGCAACCGACCGTCCTGGTGGTGCGCTGGACGCGTTCGGGCGGCAGCCACCGTCGCGAGGCCCGGGGATTTGCGGGACGGAAATTCACCGAGGGGATCTTCTCACTCCCCCTCCACCGCTCTGGCAACTACTCCGTCACGTTGGCCATCGGCGGCCGTCGTGTGTGGGCGGGGAGCTTCCAGGCCCGCGATTGACCCGCGCGGACGCCCCGCACCGCGGCCGCTACGATCACCCCAGCCAACTTCATGCGGGAGGACTTCCGATGCGAGGCCTGAGAGAGATCTACCGCGAATTCCGTCCGATCATCTGGGTCCTGTGGATGGTGGCGGCCGCGCGCCTGGCGATGGACGCGAGCGCCGAGGACGAGAAGTCAGCGTTCATGATGAGCGTCTACGCCGGGTCGGCCATCTTGTTCCTCTACAACGGGATCACCGGCGCGATGGACCACCTCGGCTTCAAGCGGGTACTCCTCGGCGGCCTGACGGTGGCAGTGATGTGCTGGACTGTCCCCAACACCATCTCCTACACCGTCGCTCAGTTCGCCGGGTGGACACACGGCAGGTTCTACGTTGACCCGCAGGAGGACGCTCTCTACGAGAAATACAGGGACGAGGGCCTCGGCTTCTTCGAAGCGCGGGAGAAGGTCGAGGAGCAACTCGGCCACTGGAACACCCGCGCGGCTTCTCCCGCTGACACGACGGGCGGCAAGATCGCGAACGGCCTGATGATGGGCGCGTTCACGACGATCGCAGGCGCCGTGTGGTGCCTCGTCACGGGCAGCCTGCTTCTCGGCGTGCCGATGTCATTGCGACGACGACGGGGCTGAACGCCCTGATCAGTTGAGCTGCAGCGCGATAGGGCTCGACAGGCGCACGGTGGAAAAGTCGAGCACCTGGATGGTGATGATCAGCGGCGGGTTCGGAGGCATCGTCCCCGGCGGCAGCGATGCAAGGAGGTCGATCTCGAAGCAGAGGTCACCGTTCTGGGCGCCGTTGTTCGGGTCGGTGAAGACGGTGATGGGATTGACGCTCTGGGTCGGGTCCGGCGCCCCGGTGCTGGAAGAGGGGTTGTTGAAGAACGTCTGCGCGACCGGATTCTGGCAGACGTTGCCGACGATGGAATTCGCTGGCGCCAGGACGCAGCTCTGGTTGGCCACTCCGAACGGGTCGACATAGAGATCCGGATATCCCTGGACCGATCCGGCCAGGCTCGAGCGGCTCACGAATCCACCGGCGGCGATCGTATCCAGGCGCGCAAAAACGCCGGCCTGGCCCCCCGGCGGCAAACCGGAGACGTAACACGTGATCCGACCGTTGTACGCCGGATCGCTGAGGATGCCGTTCGTCGGATACGTGTCGAGGTGAACAGGACGGTCCGCCATGGGATCGAGGTTGGGCGCGTGCTGCACCACGGACATGGCGTCGAGCGGGCCGGCGTAGTAGCCGCTGTTGAACGACAGGTTGTTCATGCCCAGCGCCGCCGGCTGGTCCATGGTCACACCGTTGAGGGTCGCGTACGCCCCGCCGCCCGCCGTCGTGTAGACGGCTGAGGCGCTGGCGTTCGCGGTGCCCCCCGACTGGCCGCCCTGGTTGTAGATCGTGAACAACAGGTCCGGAGTCGCGAAGCCCGCCGGCGTGGCGGATGTCCCGCCGTTCGGATCGATGGAGAGGCTGTAGACGTTGACCGTACCGCTCGTCGTATTGGTCCCGCCCGCATTCGCAACCATGCTGCCGACGTCCGCTGGGCTGTAGACCCGCTCGGCGAGCCCGCTCACCGGGTTGGAGACGACCCCATACGGTCCCGACGGCGTGTAGGCAGCCGCCGGGATCCGGATGATGTCGCCGCGCGTGATCGTGGTCGTGGCGAGCGAACCCCCTGGCGACGTGATCAGCATCGCCCCGGCAATCGAACTGTTATCGAAGCTGCAGTAGATGTCACCGGTGCTCTGGTCGACGGTGAACGCATTCACGTCGAGGCCGCTCGACGTGGACGTGAACCCGAGCAGCGCGATCCACTGAGCTCGGCGGATGAAATAGACCGGACCGCTGGTAGGGGAATTGACCGGATAGAGCGTCCCCGCTGCGGGCAACAGCACCATGTCGGATTCCTCGATCGTGTCGCCGAGATAACCAGCGCTTCCCGACGATCCGGTCCAGCACGAGACGAACATTTCATGGATGTTGTTCGGGCGACCGATCGCTGGTGTCGGAATGTACATCGCATCAACACCGCGGAAGTTCGTGCTCTCGTGAGGGACTCCGTCATTGTCCAGATCGCCCAGGTAGAGGTTGAACTGCGGAAAATTCGACACCTCGACGAAGTCGTTGGTCATCTGCGCGGGGAGGCTGTTGACGACCGTCGTGTTCAACACCCCCGGCGTGATGTAGCAGACCCCCTGTGGGTTGGCGACCGCTGACTCGATGACGAACCCGTTGCCGAAGACAGGAGTCGGAAGGCAGGGCGCAGCCACGTCGGTGATGAACCCGCCGCGACCTGACGCGGGGGTCTCCGTGTAGCGAGGCGAGAAGTAGACCGTCGCGTCCTGGCCAGCGAGCGACAACGCCAACCCGAGAACGCACAAGGGACGCAGAAAGCACCGCATCGGGAGGTCTCCGTACGACAGTGGCAACCGAAATGTGGAGGGACGCGAGGGCGGTCCCAGACTATCCGATCTCGGGCCGCGCCCCATGAACCCCGCGGAACACCCCGTGTCCTCTCGCGGAGACACGGGAGAAGAGCCACGGCCTGCAGCACAACAGCCTAAGTCATTGGATTCAAATGCCTTGGGGTGATCATCACCGCTGTGGCACGGCCCGTGCGATTGGCCACCGTGCTCGCTCGGATCGTGTGCTCCGAACGGGGCGGTTTCGGTACCTACGGTGGGAGCCGGTCCGCGTTGACGCGCAACGACAAACAAGGAGTAAACGCCATGAGCATCAACAGAACGCTCGGAACGCTGGCGCTCGTCTTCGGTCTCGCGCTGGTCCTCGCCCCAGAGGCCAGTGCACAGTGCTACAGCCGCGGTGGGGGATTTAGCATCAGCTTCGGAAGCGGTGGCGGCTACGTCGGCGGAGGTCTCTTCGGTGGCTCGTACTGCGCCCCGACGTACTACGCCCCGACGTACTACTCGTCCTATCGCTATCCGCGATACTACAGGCCCTCCTACCGACGGAGCTACCGTCGACGGATCTGCTGGTAGACATACATCTACGCGCCCCGCATCGTCGGGGCGCGGCCCGCCGCGCCCGCCAACTCCGCTAGGATCGGTAGTTGAAAGCCACCGGAATCTCCATGTCCGGATGCAGACTCTTGTGGACCGGACACGCCAGCGCAGCGCGCTCCAGGACGTCTCGGTCGGCGTCCGAGAGTGACGCGGGCAGATCGAACACGACCTCGAGCTTGCCGATGCGCCGAACGGGGTCCATGGTCATCAGCTTCTTCACGCGAACGCGCGCACCTTCCAGCGCCAGGCTCTTGCGACGTGCGGCGATCCCCATGATGGTGATCATGCAAGTCCCGAGTGCCGTGGCCACGAGGTCCGTGGGCGAGAAACTCTCGCCCCGCCCCTCGTTGTCCTTCGGAGCGTCCGTGGTCAGCGTGGCGCCGGATGGCCCGTGCCTGGCCTCGGCGTGGAGGTCACCCTCGTAGACAACGTCGATTTCAACCATGCCCGCATCGTAATGGGAGCGTCGAACCGAGGCACGGGAGGACGGGTAATAGAGCTACAGCTGCTGCTTCCAGAACTCGAGCATCCGCTTGTAGAGATGCACACGAGCGGGGGCGTCGGCGATGCCGTGCTTGCGCATGGGATAGACCATGAGGTCGAACATCTTGCCCGCTTTCAGCATTTCATCGACGAAGTGCCAGGTGTTCTGGATGTGGACGTTGTCGTCGTAGGTCCCGTGGACGAGGAACAGGCGTCCTTGCAGGTCCTTGGCGCGCTTGGTCAGGTCCATGTGGTCGTACATGGCCGCGTTGTCCTGCGGCCGCTTGTTGACCGTCTCCGCCCAGATGGTGTCGTAGTAGCTCCACTTCGTCACCGGGGCCACGGAGATGCCCGCCTTGAACTCCTGTGACCTGGTCATGCAGAGGAGCGTCATCATGCCACCGTTGCTCCAGCCCCAGATCCCAACCCGGTCGGGATCGGCCCACGCCTGCGATTTGATCCACTTGACCACATCCAGCGCGTCGGCCAGCTCGTGGTCGCCGGTCATCTGCCCGGTGATGATGTTCTCGTCCTTCTTCGAAAATCCCGTCGCGCTCCGGTTGTCCACGCACACGACGACGTATCCCTCGCGCACCAGGATGTTGTTCCACCAGCGGTCGAAGTCCCAGCCGTCCGTCACCGACCGTGACGACGGGCCGCCATAGCTATAGAGGATCACCGGCCACTTCTTCGGCTGGCCGTCGGGACCGATTCCGTCGGGGTCCAGGTCCTTCGGCTTGTAGATGTAGCCCGGCATCTCGAAGCCGTCCCGGTTCTCGACCTTGAACAGCTCGGGATTGACACAGTCCAGCGCGGCCACGGCCTTCGTCTTTGCCTGGTTCAGCGTCAGGACGATGCCGCCGTCCGCCGCGCGACGCAGGGTGAGCGACGGCGGCGTCGACGTGTTCGAGTGCTCGTCGAGGAAGAACGCCGCGTCGGGTGACATGTTGATGGAGTGCGTCCCGCGCCACCGCGTCAGGCGCTGCATCTTGGTCCCGTCGAGCCGGGTCCGATACAGGTGGTTCTCGATCGGGTCGTGCTCGAGGGATCCGAAGTAGACCCACCCGTTCTCCTCGTCGATCCCCGCGACAGCCTGGCGCAGCCAGAAGATCGGCGTCGATCCGTGCAGCGCCCACTCCCCCTTGGTCACCTGGTTCACGAGCTTGCCGTCCAGCGTGTACCGGTAGAGATGGGACCAGCCGTCGCGCTCGGACACCCAGAGGAAGTGCTTCCCGTCCTTCAGGAAGTAGAGGTCGTCGTGGATGTTGATCCAACCCGGGTCCGTCTCGGTGAGGACGTGGGTTCCCTTTCCCGTCGCGCGATCGACGAGCCACAGGTCGAGCCGGTCGTGGTTGCGGTTGAGGGTCTGCACGGACACACGGTCGCTCGTCGGCAACCACTTGGCCCGAACGATGTACTCCGCCGGCTGCTCCCCTGTCTTCGCCCAGGTCACCCCCTTCTCACCGATGGTGGCGATCCCCAGCAGCACGACGGGGTTGGTCGTCCCCGCCTTCGGGTAGCGCTGCTTGATGAGGCGCGGGACCTCCGGTCGGAAGTCCGTGTAGGTCATCTCCGTGACCATGCTCTCGTCGCTGCGCAAAAACGCGATGGACTTGGAATCGGGCGACCACCAGTAGCCGATGTCCTGCCGCCCGAAGATCTCCTCCCAGTACACCCACGAGAGCGTCCCGTTCTTGATGATGTCCGACCCGTCCTCCGTCAGCCTCTGAGCGTTCCCCTTGCCCACATCCCACGACCAGAGGTCGTTGTCACGGACGAACGCCAGCTGGCTCCGGTCCGGCGAGAGACGGAACAGGGTGTCAGCTGGCGCCCCGGGCAGCACCCGGGTCTCGTAGGTCGGAAGATCGACGACGATGACGCGCCCGCTCCCCGACCGCCAGAACGCCCGCTTCCCGTCCGAGGAGGCGCCCGTCGGCGGCGGCACGCGCGGAATGTCCCGACCCAGGGCCTTCCCGATCGCCTCCGCGGCGCGGCGCGCGGACAGCCACTCGGTCCGCTCCTCCGTCCGCGGGTCCAGTCGGTCGGTCCCGCCGTCCGGACGATCGATCAGGATCGTGCTGTCCGTGAGCCACGTGCAACTCTCCGTCGCCGCGATCTGCCACGGCGCGCCGGAGTAGATCCACTCGACGGTGAGATCGGGGCTCTGGCCCGAGGTGACGGCGGAGAGGAGGAGGACGCAGGAGCAAGCTCTGAGATACGACATGGGCCCGAGCGTACGGGGGGCAATTGCGAATCGCAACGGAACGGGATCGATCGAGCCCGCAGGCCAGGGCGAGCCCCATGAAAGAAGCGGCGATACGTCACCCTTGGTCGTATCGCCGCCCCTTGAGGTTCCGCGTTGCGGAGAGACCTACCTGATAGCAGCGCCATGTTGCCCCGCAAAACCGTGGAGACCAACACGCAAAACGCCCCAGGGCAGCCTGGGGCGTTTTGCGTGGTTAGAGAAGAACCAGGGCCTACTTGTTCCCGGTCATCTCCTTGAGGAGTTGATCCACGGCCTTGTCCATCTTCTCGCCGCGGAGACCCTTGAAGCGGATCACGCCCTTGTGATCGAGGATGTAGATGGTGGGCCAACCGCGGACGCCCCACTTGGTGGAGATCGGACCGCCGGTGCCCTTGGGACCGTTCCAGAAGCTACGCCAGGAGATGTTCTCCTCCTTGAGACGCGGCCTCAGCTTGGCGAGGTCCCTGTCACTGTTGACGCCGATGAGCGCGAAAGGCTCGTTGGCCAGCCTCTTCACGAGCGACCGCTCGTGTGGGTACATGGCCCGGCAGGGGGGTCACCAATCGCCCCAGAAGTCCAGGACTACCACCTTGCCGCGATAGTCCGACAGCTTGAACGAAACGTCATCGAAGTCCTTGCCCTCGATGTCGGGGGCCACCATGCCGATCTGGAGACGTTCCTTGATGAACGGATGCTCCTTGCGACCCTCCGGGGCCAGCGGTTTGTCCTCGATCGGCATGGGATCCGGGCCGCCCCCCTCACCGCGCAAGACCAGCTTCGTGATGAGCTGCATGATCCCCACGTCGGCGCGGACGCCGGCGCGGTAGACCAATCCCGAGCGACCCGCGTACACACCGACGCCCATGGGGGGACCGGGGGGAAGGGTGGGGACGGCTGCCCCCTGACCCATCCGATCCGCCATGACCTTCACCGCCTTGAAGATCCCCCGGATGTCCGCGTCGAAGGCGAACGCCGGAGCCGTGCCAGCCCGCGCCAGGGTCGCCTTGAGGCCGGCGCTCCCGCCGCTCTTCATGTTGGCGATGGACTGCTTGAGCAAGGTGTCGCCGCCCATGCCGATGAGGACGTGTTTGCCGACCGTCGCGGTCTGCATGGTCATGTTCTGGGAGCCGAAGATCGCCTGCATGATGGGAACGATCTGCTGGGCCATCTCTGCGCCCATGCCCTCCGGGCCGCCGGAGAGCGCCATCGTCTTCTCCCAGTCAACGCTCATGGTGATCGTCTGATAGGTCACGCCTGCGTCGTCGGTCTTGGGCTCGCCGAACACGGCGCTCGTCCCAACCTCCTTGAAAGCGTCACTGCCCATGATCTCCTTCCAGGAGGCCATCATGGCAGCGGGATCGGAGACACTGAAGATCTCCACCAGTTCCAAGCCATTCGCTCCGGCGCCGACGCTCAGGGCCATGTCGTCACCCAGCAACTTCATGACCTCTGTGCTGGCAGACATCAGGGCCGTGTAGTTCTCCCGCATCTCCTCCGGCATCTCCTGCGCCAGCTCTCCATTCATGGTCTCGAGCATGGCCGCCATGCCCTTCATGTCCAAGGAGAACATCAGCGAGATGGGGTGAGACGCAGGGAGGAACCCCGCCAACGCACCAAGGGAGTTCGACCCCATGGTCGTCGACTTGGCGAGGGCCGTGCCCTGTCCGACGGACAACGCCATACCGAAGTCAACGAGGGTCTTGTCGATGTCGAAGGTAACGTCGAGCACGCGCGCCGAATCGACCACGTCGCCCAAGAAGTCAGTCACTGACTCCATCATCGTGCCGAGCGCCGCGGTCGGGGCCCCCGCAGCCATCTGCTCGGCAGCCATGTCGAGCCCCATGTCGACGTCGTCACGGTAGATCTCGATGAGACCGCCGAGGTTGAGACGCAGGATGACGTCCGCATCCGGAAGGGCGTTCAGCAGGGCCGACGGCTTCGTCCCCGCGGTGTACGTGCCTTGGGTGGCGAATGCCACATAGCTGCCACGGGCAACCGCGTCCGAGTCAGGCCCCATGGCGTTGAGCTCTTCAGCCGTCTTCTTCGCGTCCTTGCAAGGAAGGACGATCACCGGAACCGGCTCGGAGGACGCGTCCTCCGGAGCCCCCATGGCGAAGCAAGCGGGCTTCGTCATGTCGAGCTCGAGATCGGCCAGATCAAACAGCGCTAGCAGCTCCTGGGCGTCGACCTCGTCGACCATGCTAGGGTCGATCGCCGCGACCAAAGCCTGCACCTCGCTCAGAAGCCCACCAATCGACTTCACCCGGATCAGGCCCAGGGCATCGTCGGGGATGAGGTTCTGGAATGCGTCTTGAGCAACGGCCGGCGTCGCGACCGCTCCGGAAAACAACAACGCCGCGAGTAGCGGCAATACAAGTGACGTCTTCATCATGTCTATTACCCGTTCGTCTTCTCGAACTCTCGCATGAAGGAAACCAGAGCCTGCACCGATTCGGGGGGGCAGGCGTTGTAGATGGATGCGCGGCAGCCGCCAACAGAGCGGTGGCCCTTCAGGCCGACGAAGCCATAGGACTTGGCCTCCTGGATGAATTGCTTTTCCAGATCTTCGGACGGCAGCCGGAAGGTCACGTTCATCCGCGACTGGCTGTCAGCGGCCGCGGTGGTCCGATAGAAACCGGTCCGGCCGATCTCATCGTAGAGCACCTGCGCCTTCTCCGCGTTGCGGAGAGCCATCCCCTCGAGACCTCCATGGCCCTCGATCCACGCAAGCACGCGGCCCATCAGGTAGACGCCGAACGTGTTCGGAGTGTTGTAGATCGCGTCGGCCTTCAGATGGACCCGGTAGTCCAAGAAGGCGGGCAGGCCATCGGGCGCCTCTCCGAGCAGGTCCTCGCGAACAAGGACGACCGTGACCCCGGCCGGGCCCAGGTTCTTTTGTGCACCGGCGTAGATCAGCCCGATCCGGTCCATGTCGATGGGCCCCGACAAGATGTCGGACGACATGTCGATGACCAGGGGCGCCTCTGTTCGTGGGAGCTGCTTGTACTGCGTCCCGAAGATCGTGTTGTTGGAGGTCACGTGGACATACGCGCACGCGTCCGGTTCGTCCCACTCACCCTCCGCTGGGAGGCGATTGAAGTTGGTCTCGGCCCCCGACCAGGCCTCCTCGCCGAGTCCGATGCGCGCGGCTTCCGCCAACGCCTTCTTGGCCCACGCTCCCGTCAGGACGTAGGCGCCCTTGCGACCCCGCCCGAGATTCATGGGGACCATGGCGAACTGGAGGGACGCTCCGCCCTGCAGCAGGAGGAGTCGAAACCCGTGATCCCCCTCCAGTCCGAGCAGGCGAAACAGCCGTTCCTGAACCTCCCCACGGACCGCATCGTATTCGGGTGAGCGGTGACTCCACTCCATGACCGAGAGCCCGGTGCCGTTGGTGTCCAAGAGGCTCCCCTGGACCTCCTCCATCACCGCCAGAGGGAGAATGGCGGGTCCGGCGTTGAAGTTGTGGGGGCGCGGCGACATGGCAGACCTTCTGGATGCGGTCCCGATTCGGAATTATTTGCACTCTGATGGAGGGAGTTCGCTGGGACAGTCGCCCCTTCCCCTTGGGCAGCCAGGGGATACCGTCATACCAAGATCCCCCACACCCACCATGAGCGACCCCCTCAAGGACTACCTGCCCTCGGACGAGGAGATCGAGAAGGCCATGCAGGAGGCCATGCGCCAGGACGCCGCGTCCGGTGGCATGCCCTCGGCGGGCCCCACGTTCCAGGCGTTGCGAGAAAACATGGCCGCGCGCGGCAAGGTCCTGCTCGTCGATCACGACGCCGTCGTCGTCGATCTCTCGTACAAGTCCGAGGGCGTCATCGCCATCGGCGAATTCGGCAGCACCCCCCCCGCGGTGGGCGACGAGGTCGAGGCGTGGGTCATGGCGCTGGAGAACGCGGACGGCCAGGTCGTGCTGTCCATCAAGGAAGCGCAGAGACGCAAGGTCTGGGACTCCATGAGCGATGGCGCGCACGCGGGAGCCGTGCTCTCGGGCAAGGTCACCGAAGCCGTCAAAGGGGGCTGCGTCGTCGATGTCGGCATGCGCGCATTCATGCCCGCGCGGGAGTGCGACCTGCGCTACGTCGAAGATCTCTCGACACTCGTCGGGAAAGACGTGTCCGTGAAAGTCATCGAAGCCGATCGCGACAGTCGCAATGTCGTCGTGTCGCGACGCGCCGTGCTACAGGAGGAGCGCGAGCAGCATAAGAGCCGGCTCTTCGAAACACTCGCCGAGGGCCAGATGCACCATGGCACGGTCACGAACATCACCGACTTCGGTGCGTTCGTCGATATCGGTGGCGCTGAGGGACTGATCCACAAGGATGACCTGGCCTGGGGACGCGTCGAGCGGGTCTCCGACATCCTCCGGGAAGGCCAGCAGGTCGAGGTCACCGTGCTGAAGTTCGATCGGGTGACGGAGAAGATCTCCCTGTCGGTCAAGCGCGTCGATGAGAACCCCTGGACGGCCCTCGACGAGAAGTACCCGTTCGCGACCATTGTCCGGGGAACCGTGACCCGCCTCGAGGAATTCGGGGCGTTCGTCAAGATCGAAGACGACGAGGTCGAGGGACTGGTGCACGTGTCCGAACTGGCGTGGAACGAGCGAGTCCACCATCCGAAAGAGAAGCTCTCCGTCGGCGAACAGGTCACCGTGATCGTCATCGGAAGCGATGCCGAGCGGCAGCGTCTCTCCCTCAGCATCAAGCAGACCGAGCCGGACCCCTGGTGGGAGGTGGGCGAGCGCTATGCAGCCGGAAAGACCTGCGACGCGACCATCACGCGGTTGGAGAATTTCGGAGCGTTCGCGGAGTTGGAGAAAGGCCTGGAGGGCTTGATCCACGTTTCCAACATGGGCGACTATCGCGTCTCCCATCCCCGCGACGTGGTCAAGGTCGGTACCCGCGTCACTGTCGAGGTGCTGGACTCTTCGGAGGAAGCCCGCCGGATCGGACTGAGGCTGATCGGAGCGGGCGAGGACCTGGACGACTGATCGACGACGCTCCCATCCCGTTGGTCGGGATCGAGCGCCCTCGACGCATTACACGCCCGAGCCGCAGCACGCCGCCGCGCGAGACAGACTCTCGAACATGCTGGCCGCTTCGGGAGCACCCATATCGACGATGTTCAGGCGGCTCAGTGATCCCCCGCCCGCCGTGCTGACATGCAGGGTCGCGAGCCCGAGGATGCGCTGCAGGGGACTCTGCTCGACACGGACGGCCTGGACCTTCTCCTGCGGAACGATCCACAGCTTGCGAGTCCAGACCCCGGCTCGGGTGAGGAGAAAACGATCGGCCACGCCGTAGCCCAGGATCGCGTAGCGGGCGCGGGCGAGCACCCACGAGAAGACAGTCCAGAGCGCCAGGGCAAACCACGGCCACGTGCTGCCGCGAAGGATGAACACGGTCGCTACGACCGCCCCGGGGATCAGCAGACGGATGAAGCCACGCCGGCGAGCCCGTGGGTGCACACGATCGAGCTGCGCGTCTTCGAGTCGCAGATCCGGATAGACGGCACGGCAGAAGCCGTTGGCCTCGACTCGTGGGACCAGCGGCGCGATCACGGCTGTCCCGCCCTGATGATCGTCCGCCTTCGATCCCGCCGTCGCCGCGAGCACCTGCAGGACGTTCAGGAGTCGCCGCGGAAAGCTCGCCTGGAGACGTACCGTCTGGATACGAGCCACCGGAATGGTCGACTCGAAACGTGTGAGCAGGCCGTGCGTCTTGCGCAGATCTCCGCCGCGCCGTCGCAACGTGAAGCCGTAGTACGTGACGACGGTCCACAAGATGGACGCGATCCACCCGAGCCCGAGGAAGAGGATGCCAAGAACGACGACCGCGACCACCGCAGCCGCGCCACCCGGCAAACGATCGCCGATGGCGGCGATTATTCCTTCCACATCAAGGCCCGTGTCCTGCCCGAGTTCGAACAGCCCCCAGAGCGCCGCCACGAGGACGAGGACGCGGTTTTCCGTCGCTCCCGCCAGCAAGAGCTCGCTCAAACGACTGCGGCGAATGAGCTTGCCCCTGTCCTCCTCAACGGTCGTACCCGGCTCGCGACGGCTACCGAGAACCTCCCGTCGGAATGTCTCGGCCCGAGGGGCCTTGATGACAGAAAGCTGAGCCTCTGCTTCACCGGTCCCCGCGGTCTCGACGCGCACGTCAACGACGCCGAAGACGCGGTGGATCACCCCGCTCTTCAGGTGCAGATTCTGGATGCGGTCAACGGGAATCGTGCGTTTCTGGCGAAAGATGAGCCCGGACCGGATGATCACGCGGTCACCGTCGACGCCGTACCTGAGGGTGAGAAACCGGAAAAACGTCGAAAGGAACGACGTGACAGCTCCGGCGAGTCCGACCCACAACCACCACGGCGCTCCCTCCTGCTCCTGCGCGAATAACAGGAGCAGAATCAGCGGAATAGTCCAGCTCTTGACGAATCGTACGATCTCTACGAGCAGCGTCGCCACGTGCAGACGTTCGAGACGTGCTGCTGTGACGGGAGATCGTTCGGCTTCAGCCACCGATCTGTCCCCGCCCGAGGAGACGTTCGCGCAACGCCTCGGCGACTTCGGGGAGGAGTCCGGGGATCGCCGCGTCGGCCTCCCCTGTCCCCGCGGTATACAACGTGCACTTGACGATCCCGAACGCGCGGTCGAGCGGACCCGATCTCACATCGACATGCTGGATGCGCGGACGCGGCACGCTACGACGTACCCGCCACAGGACGCCATACGCGAGCATGACGTCATGCTTACGCACGCTGTAGCTCCACCCGCGATACGCGAGCGGTGGCCACGCCAACGCGAGACACAGCACCACGACCGAGAGGCATGCCGCGCCCCACCAGGCACCCAGCGGCCACCAACTCACATCGGGTAGCCACAGCCACTCCGCTGCAACGGCGCCTGCCGTCAGGATCGCCCACCAGATGATGTTCTCGATCCGCCACGCCACCACGATGCGCGGCTCCAAACGCTCGCTGGGTGCGGGGGGACCGGCATCGAACGGATGGGGTACGTCCCTTGCCACCGGCCCGTAGAGCGGCGGCGGCTCGAGTCCGGCCTGGCGCATGAGCACGATGCACTGGCCGCGATGGTGGATCTCGTGGTCGAGCATGACGCGCAAGGTATGCCCTCGCGCCCACCGCTCACCATAGACGTCCCCTGGCCCGAGCAACGCGTCGTCATCCCACTGGCGGACTCCCTCCATGAGCCCGCTCACAGCCAGGTCGTACACGCCCCGGATCAGCGACGCCCGGGTCGGCGGCGGCGTATCCCGAGCCGGCGCGTCGATAACGATACCGAGCTGGGCTGCGATGCTGCCCAGGCTCTGCGGCAGATGCCACGCCATCTCACCGAGCGTCCGCAAATCCGGCGCGACCCGGGTACGAAGCGACTCGTCCGTGAGAGCGTCGAGCAGCGCGCAGGTGCGGGACGCCTCATGTTCAAGGCTGTGAACGAATGCCTCGATCGAGTTGAACAGGGTCACCCTCCGGGTCTGTTCACGGCGTCGACAAACCGGCGCGCGCGTTCTTCGATGCGATCGAAGCGGCCCTCGACCATGTCCTCGGGCACGAACAAGGGAGCCACGAACCCGAGGGCCCACGCGCCGGCATGGAGAAAGGCCGCTGCGTTGCTCTCATCGACACCACTCGTCGGAACGATCCTCAGGTGCGGCAACGGACCAAGGCAGGCCTTGACGTACGACGGCCCACCCGCCGGCCCTGGGAACAGCTTCTGGAGCTGCGCGCCCGCTTCCCAGGCGCGCTGCATCTCCGTCGGTGTCTGCGTTCCAGGCATCACCGCGACACCGAGCTCGGCGGCCTCCTCGATGACCGCTTCGTCCACCACGGGAGAGACGATGAACTGTGCTCCGGCGTCGACCGCCGTGTACGCATCCGTGGGCGTCAGCACGGTACCGGCGCCGACGATCAGGGACTCACGCGCGGAGAATTCCGCGATGTGCTGCATCGCATTCGGCGTGTTGAGCGTGAACTCGATGACGCGAAATCCGCCACGAATGGCCGCCTCCATCGCTGGAGCAACCGCATCCGCTACGTTCGTCCTGAGAATGGCCGAGGCGCGAACCTCGCGATACCGTGCGACAAATTCTTCAGGTCTCATTCCGACTAACTCTCCGGCTGATCCGCGCTGGTGTCGGACCCTCTGTTAGCATGTTTCACGCGGGAACGGGGACTTGGCGGACGGACAATGCACGCGGGCGGTCGTGGACGAACTGACGCAACGCATTCACTTCGTGGGGGTCGGGGGCACTGGGATGAGCGCTCTGGCGCAACATCGAGCGCTCGGCGGCCTCCCCACATCCGGAAGTGACCGCGCCCTCGACGAGGGCGCTCTCGAAGACGAACGCGCACGACTCTCGGCCATCGGCATCGATCTCCACCCGCAAGATGGCACCGGCGTGGCGGGCGCAGCTCGGGTCGTCGCGTCCACGGCGGTGGAGGCCGCGATCCCCGACCTCGCGGAGGCGCGGGAACGGGGTATCCCCGTTATTCATCGCGCGGATGTCTTAGCCGAACTGCTCGGCGGCCAACCATCCATCGCCATCGCGGGTACGAGTGGTAAGTCGACGGTCACGGGGATGACCTTCACCATCCTTGAGGAGGCAGGGCGCGATCCCGGGCTCGTGACGGGAGGAGATCTGGTCGCGCTACGCGGACGCGGCCTTCGAGGCAACGCCTGGCGCGGCGACGGGCCGCTGGTCGCCGAGGCTGATGAGAGCGACGGCACGCTCGTCAAGCACGCGCCCCTGATCGGCCTCGTTCTCAACCTCCACCGCGATCACATGGACCCGAAGCACGTGATGGACCAGTTCCAGACGTTCGCCAGTCAGACGCGCGGCCGCACCCTCATATCAGACGACGCCGAGCTCGCGCCCATGCGAGACGGCGCGAGGACCTTCGGATTCGGTCCGGAAGCCGCGGTCCGCGGCACCGCCCTCGTCACCGACGGCAATGGATCGCGATTCAGCGTCGGCGGCGTGACCGTCCGGGTATCGCTTCCCGGCGCGTATAACGCCAGCAACGCACTCGCCGCCATCGCCGCGGGGATGGCGGTGGACGTGGACGTCGCTACGGCCGCCCGCGCCATCCACGGATTTCTCGGCGTAGCGCGCCGTTTCGAGGTGGTCGGCGAACGCGGTGGTGTCACCGTGGTCGACGACTTCGCACACAATCCGACCAAGATCGCAGCGGCCCTGAGCGCGGCTCGATCCCGGGCGGACCGCGTCCTCGCGTTGTTCCAACCGCACGGGTTCGCCCCCGCCCGCTTCATGCGCGACGAACTTTCGCAAACGCTACCGTCCGTCCTCGGCCCTGACGATCTCATGTGGATCTCCGAGATCCACTACGCCGGCGGAACGGCCACGCGGGACATCTCGAGCAAGGACCTGGCCGACGACCTCCGCACCGCGGGCGTGGACGCGAGGTACGTGGCGGACCGCGACGCGTGGCCGGAGCTGGTCGGGGACGTGGCGCGCCCCGGCGATCTCATCCTCGTCATGGGAGCGCGCGATCCAGGCCTCGCCGCGCTGGCCAGGCGAGTCATGGGCTCCCTGCCCTCAGCCGAGGGGCAACCGCCCTCTACGCCTCACGAAGCTTGATCACCCGGTCCACCTCGCCTTTGGGGACGGTGATCGTCTGGTGCTCGATCGGGACACCGAACTTCTTGGTCTGCTCCACCCACGCATCCCGCCCGAGATCTGCCGCACCCTCCTCGTGCATGCAGACGCCGACCATACGGATCATCTCGCCCGTATCTTCGTCCCAGCGTCCGATGAACGTACGGGGCCCCGTGGTGTAGAGGACGACGGTCTGGCCGTGCAGTTCGTCATGACCGGGATGAAAGACGCCGGGTTCGTTCATGTGCATGGCTCCTGGGAGCATCGTACGCGGCTCACGGATCGATCACCACGGTCGGCAATCTCACCAGTTCACGCAGCGATCCGCGCACGCGGTCGCGCAATATCACCAGGGTCAGGTCGTAGCTTCCGGGCTTCTTCGGCAGACGCCCAACGGCTGAAACGCGCACGGTCTCACCTGGCGCGATCCCGGTTATCGGCAGATCGAACGTGTGATCCGGGGCCCACCGACGCTTTTCCCCCCGTTCGACCCACCCGAAACGCAGGCTGCCCCTGATCGGTCCGCCAATGATCACGCGATCGCTCTTGTTCGTAACGTCGACTTCAAGCAAAACCACACCGCCCGGACGTGGCTTCTCATCGATGCGGACCCCCGTGATCTCCGCTTCTATGGGCAGCTCTGCGAGTTCTCCGTTGAACGGGCGCGCGTCGCCACGAAGACGACGAACCAACTCCTGGATCGACGCGTGCTCCGGGCAAGCGGCGCCGAGCCGCGCGATCGCATCGTTCAACGCCTCATCGTCGCCGGCTCCCAGAGCGGCGTGGAGCTTGGTCAGCCACATGGGTCCCATCAGGGCATCATCCTTGGCGCTGACCGCCCGCAGCGACCTCAGCGCATCCTCGTGCTTGCCGTAGCTCAGCGCCTCCTTCGCTCCGAAGATCGCGAGGTACACCTCGCCCGACCTCGCGAGCGCGTCCCTGTCGAGGCGCTCACCGAGAGACTCCCTCGCTCGCCCGGCCGCTTCCCCGATGACCGCGCTCGCGACATGGATCAAGAACGCGGTACCGGTACTCGTCAGGTCGGTGCGCGCCGCTCCGACAAGCGGTGCAAGCGCCCTCTCCTGCCGCCAGAATCGGTCGGGTGCGAGCATCGCGTGTAGCAGGGCATCCCGGTTGCCCACGGCCGCCAGCCCCTCAGCCGCGACAACGACGTCATTCGACTGGGGCGAGGCCAGCGACGCCCACAAGAACGGGACACCCGACTTGTCCCCGACCGTCGCGAGGGCGTACGCCGGCCACAGCTTGAGATCCCATCTCGTGCCTCCCAGCGATCCCCGCATCCAGGTCGCAACGCCAGGATTCCCGTGACGGCGGCGGTACTGCGAGATGCGGGCGGCAACCGAAGCACTCCTCGTCTTCGCCTGGATGTCGATCAGGGCGTCCATCGATTGCACGTCGTCACAGAACATGAGGGCCGACGCGATCTGGTGCCGATACGCGTTGCTGATTGCTTTGTCCTCGAGGGCTCCTTCGGCCAACCTGCGCAGTCGATCTCGATCCGCCGCACGGACCCGCCCAGCTGTCTCGAGCGTGAGCCCATGGGTCTTGAACACACCCATCACGGTCGCGACGGCGGCGGCGGCGGTGTCGGGGGTCGCCTTCTCCAGCCCGTCAACCGCCTCCGTGAACGCGATCGCCACGTCCTTCTCGGAGCCGGCGAGGCCACCCCAGAACTCCTCGATGCGCCGGTCGAACGCGCGCATGAGGCCAAGGAGCTGCCTCTGGCTCTCGTCGGAAGGGTCGAACAGATTTTTCTTCTCCCCGGGGTCTTCACCGAGGTCGAACAGCTGGTAAGTGTTCGCGGCGAGGTTCCACAGGAGCTTCCGGTCACCGGACCAGACGCCGCGATCGAGGGACGACAGCCCGGTTCGCGGATCGCGCGGACGGTCCGCGTAGGCAAAGTCGACCCAACCTTGGTCGGCGCCGATCATCAGAGGAGCGAGGTCGCGACCAAGACGGGGATACGGGTCGGGAACCGCAAGCAAAGACAGCGTAGTCGGGCCGATATCCGCGAGCGTCACCCACTTGTCAACCGTCTGACCCGGGAGACCGGGGACCCGCATGAGGAGCGGGACGCACACCTGGTGTTGATAGAGACTCCCTCCGTGCCGCCAGTTGTTGTGCTCACCGAAGCTCTCTCCGTGATCGGCGAAGATGATCACGATGGTCGAGTCGGCGAGGCCACGGTCCTTCAGCTCGTCGAGCAGGCGTCCTATCTCCACGTCAGTGAACGCGATCTCGGAGTCGTAAGCGTCGACGGGACGCGTCCCGAAATCGTGATCGGCCCGGAACTCGTACGGCGCGTGAGGATCGAGATAATGGGCGAAGATGAAGAACGGCTCGAACTTGCGCCGCTTGTCCAACAGCGAAATGACGCGGGCTGTGATCCCCCGCGCGTCGAGCACCTTGATGTGTCCGTCGCTGTTGAACAACTCGAACCCGTCCCCCATCGACACGAACTCCGGTCGCATCTGCGTCGCCTTGAAGAAGGCCGTCACGGCCATGGTCTGGCGTCTGGCAGACGCGAGCACGGAGGCGAACGAGAAGTCGTCGGGCGTGGGCGTGTCGACGCCGTACACCCTGAGGTACGTCGGCGAGACGCGGCTCATCACACCGTTCAAGACCGCCGAGTACGCCATGGCGCTAGCGGGCGTAGGCGTCAGCGCCTTCGTGAACCTGGTCGCGTCCTTCGCAAATCCGTCGATGCGAGGCGTCGTCTCACGCCTGTACCCGTAGCAACCCAGTCGATCTTGTCGGAGCGCATCGACCGCGAGCCACAGGACGTTCATGCGTCTGCGGTTCGGGATACGGGCGTCCAGGGCCCGGGCGAGTTCCTTGCGATCGGGGGAGACCGCGAGGACGGGGACCTCGATGTCCTCGATCGTGATCTCGGCAAGCGGACGTGCCCATTCAAGAAACGCGCCTTCCACCGCAGACATCACCTGCCTCGCGGCCGGCATGGGCAGGTTGGCGACCTGCGCCCGGACGCGATGGATGCTCGCCGCGCCGCGTTCAAACATGCCCACACCCGCGGCCGCGACGACCAACCCCGCGGCGAACACCGCCTCGAGACGCATCCGCACCCCGCGTGACAGCCACAAGAAACCCACCGCACCGAACGCCGACAACCACGTAAGCAGCGTCAATTCGAGCTTGAGGGTCGGGTACGCGTTGAAGCGACCGAACGGTCCGTAGCCAATGTTCGCCAGGCCGAAGACAACGAAACCACCAACGCACACGAGCGAGAGCAGCAACCGTCGTCGCGTTGTCCACAACGCGCACGTCCCGATCCACAGGACCGCCGCCGTCGCAACGACGCCGAGGGCGGGCCCCACCACGACCTCAGCGATCGGAGCCCAGGATCTCTGGCTGATAGCGGGGCCCGTGAACAGTCCCCGATTGACGAGCATCGCGGCCACGCCGCCTGCGAGTCCGACCGGCAGGACCGCCATACGCGGGCTCGCAGCGCTGAAGGCGCGGCCCGCAACGAGCAATGCGGCCACGCAGATCGAGATGCCCATGGCCGCCAGCGTCGTCACGGCGATCGTGTACGGCGCCGCGGCGCTGACGGGCGCTTCCTGCGTCCCGGCAGCCAGCATGACGTCCCAGACGCCGACGGCTACACCCGCAACGCCGCCAACGGCAACCGTGCGAACGAAGACGTCGCGCGCTCCAGAGGTTCTTTGTGGGGCCATGGTCATGGTCCGAAGAGATGACGGTGGAAGACTCTCCCTCTCCCTGGCAGCGAGACTATTCGAACAGCTCCTTCAAGCTGTGACGTACCGTGATCTCATCCCGCTCGGAGACGGACTCGGCGACGTCCATGAGCTCCTCGATCTCGGCCATGACCTCCAGCATGGACTGGAACCGCCGGTCCGGCTTCTTCTTGATCATGGTCTCGATGAGGTGGGCCGCGGGCGCGGTCACGAGACGATTCAGATCGGTCACCGGCCGCGGTTCGTCCCTGAGCGTCGAGCGAAGCACTTCGGTGCTGTGCCGGCCATCGAACGCGACGCGACCCGTGAGCAACTCGTAGAGGATCACGCCGAGCGAGAAGATGTCCGAACGATGGTCCACGCCTTCCCCACGAATCTGTTCGGGCGACGAGTACGCGGGTGTGCCGATGTACATGCCGAGACCGGTCAGGTCGAGGCGCGTGTCCCTGAGATCCTTCGCGATCCCGAAGTCGAGCACCTTCACCACGTTGTCCTGGTTGCGAAGCATGACGTTCTCGGGCTTGAGGTCCCGGTGCACGATGTCGTTGCGATGCGCCTCGGCGAGCCCGGCAGCGGTGTCGCGACAGATGCCCAACGCTCTTTCCATGGAGAGGGAGCCGCGCATCTGCAAGAGTTGATACAGATTCAGCCCGTCGACGTACTCCGAGACGATGAACAGGCGCCCCCCCTTCTGGCCCCATCCGTACACCTTGACCAGGTTGGGATGCTCGAGCTTTCCGAAGCGCCGGCCCTCGCGCATGAAACGGGTGAGGAGCGTCTCGTTCGACGCGTACGTGTCGTGCAGGAACTTGAGGGCAACGTCGCGCTGCCGACCCTCGTCTCGGCCCAGGTAAATGGAGCCGGAGCCCCCCTCGCCGATCAGGCGAACGACGACGATGCGATCGTCCTTCCCGACCCGAATCCCGACGAGCCCGTCGTTCGCAGAGGGCGCCATGCGCACATTGTAGGCCACTGAGATCTCGCCGCCCTTCGAGCCACGACGCGTCGGAAGCGGACACAAGCGCCCCCGTCAGCGGGCGGGAGCCGGGTGAGAGTCGTCCGGGCTCGGCGCCTCCCCCCGGAGGAGCAATCCTGTTCCGCCAATGGGCCGTGAGGCGGGCGGTTCAGGGAGCGCATCCAAGGTACGCACACAAACTGCGGTATCATCGATACTTGTGGACACGGTCGGGCACACGGGACTTGCTGTCTTGGGTCCGACAGATCCTGCGCTAATACATGTGTCCCCAACGGGTTGGAAAAACCCGGAGACGAAACCATGGGTATTCGCGTACTGGTCCGCGACCACGAGCCGGTCGAGAAGGCGCTGCGGCGCCTCAAGCGCTTCTGCAAGGAAGAGGGCGTCGACCAGGCCGTGAAGTCGAAGAAGTTCTACGAGAAGCCGAGTGAGCGGCGCCGTCGCAAGGCGAAGGAGCGCATGAAGGTCATCCGGATGGCGCACAAGCTGCGCACCGGCAAGATCTGACGCCTCCCCCGCCGCCGCCCGACGGACGCGCGCAGCGATTCCTCGTCGGCATGATCTCTCTCCAGGCCCTGCCTGG